>NZ_JBMFST010000001.1:0-66278 GCF_049967395.1 Hydrogenobaculum sp.
TGCACAAACTTTGAAAAATTGGTTGTGCTGGCAAAAGAAAAATGTAATTTAAAAGCAGATTTTATAAACATAGGCAAGTTAGCCGAACAAAAAGGTCAAATCTATCTTATTGAGGCTTTTAAAAAAGTAAAAGATAAAATCAAAGATTCAAAACTTGTCATAATAGGAGAAGGAGATTTGAGGTCTCTATTAGAAAAAAAGATAAAAGAGCTTGGACTTGAAAACGATGTAATACTCACTGGTTATCAAACAAATCCTTACAAATATCTTAAAAATTCAAAAATCTTTGTATTAAGCTCTATCTTTGAAGGTTTTGGCAACGTGATAATAGAAGCTATGCATTTTGGACTACCTGTGATATCTTACGAATGCCATGGCGGGCCAAAAGAGATATTAAAAAATGAGTTTGGAGTACTGGTACCGCCAAAAGACGTAGATGCCTTAGCAAATGCTATAATAGAGATGTTGGAAAATCAGGAAAAACAAAAACATTACTCTAATATGTCTAAAAAAAGAGCTTTGGATTACGACTGTAAAAACTATGCAAAAACATTGATATCTTTAAAATCTTTGTGATAAAATATTAGACTTAGAATTTTAAAAGGAGGTTTTTATGAAGAAGGATATACATCCTGAATTAAAAGAGACTGTTTTTCACTGCGGTTGTGGCAACACATTTACTCTTCTTTCTGTAAAAGGTGGTACAGTGTACTTGGAAACATGCAACCAATGCCATCCTTTTTACGCTGGAAAGTTAAAGTTAAAACCGGCATTCTTGGAGCTTGACAAGAAAAACTGACGCGGTCAAGGGGTGATGCTTCCAAAAAACTTCTTAGAAAAAATACAAGATATAGAACAAAAGTATGCACAAACGGAAGAGAAGCTAGCATCCCTTGATATAACAAAAGATGCAGATACTTACAAAGCTCTTAGCAAAGATTTAAAAGAGTTATCCTACATACATGAACTTTACAAAGATTACAACAAAATACTAAAAGATATAGAAGATACAAAAGAGCTTTTAAAAGACAAAGATTTAAGAGAGCTAGCAGAAAAAGAGCTGGAGAACTTAAACATTAAGCTTTTACAAAAAGAAAAAGAACTCATTAACGTACTTACACCAAAAGACGCCAACGATAGCAAAAACGTCATACTCGAAATAAGAGCTGGTGCTGGAGGAGAAGAAGCAGCCCTTTTTGCTGCAGACCTTCTTAGAATGTACCAAAGGTACGCCGAAAGAAAAGGCTGGAAATTCAACATCTTAGAAGCCAACAAAACAGGATTAGGCGGCTATAAAGAAGTTATAGTTTCAATAGAAGGTAAAAACGTCTATTCTCATTTAAAATACGAAAGCGGTGTGCATAGAGTCCAAAGAGTGCCTATTACAGAATCTGGAGGTAGGATACACACATCCACTATCACCGTGGCAGTATTACCAGAAGCAGACGAAACAGAGGTAGTCATAAACCCTCAAGACCTTAGAATAGAGACCTTTAGAGCCTCTGGAGCTGGTGGACAATACGTAAACACCACAGAATCAGCGGTAAGAATTACGCATATCCCTACCGGTATCAGCATATCTTGTCAAGACGAAAGAAGCCAGCTTCAAAACAAGTTAAAAGCCATGCGTATACTTTACGCTAGATTAAAAGATTTTTATGAAAAGCAGAAAAAAGAGGAAACCGACAAAGAAAGAAAAGAGCAAGTGGGTACCGGAGAAAGAAGCGAAAAAATAAGAACTTACAACTTCTCACAAAATAGAGTTACCGACCATAGGATAAACCTTACATTACATAAGCTTCAAGATGTGTTGGATGGAGATTTAGATGATATAATATCTGCTCTACAAGCAAAAGAATTGGAGGAAAAGTTAGCTAGCGCATGAAACTTATTTTTTTGTTAGAGCCGCTTATACTTGTACTTGCGATAATAGGCGTAGTTTTATTTATCTTTAGAGAGATAAGGAACAAGTGATAATATTTAAAAATTTGCCATCTGTAGACGAGCCAAGGCTCTACATGTCTTTAGAAAGAACATACCTTACATATCTCAAATTCATACTACTTGCTTTTGGTAGCGGAATAGTGGCAAAGAGACTTGAAATATATTTTTTTTATACTGGTTTTTATAAGCTGGCGATCTTTTTCGGAGAACTTCACACTATATTGATTTGGCCTTCCCTTTTGGCTCTTTTTTTCTTAGCTGTTAAGTTTTATTTGGATATAAAATATATACAAGGAGGCGAAAAGGTGAGCCAAAAAGAAGTAATAGACCCTCGTATATACATGGCTGCCGAAAGAACGTTTTTAGCTTGGATAAGAACCGCCATAGGTCTTATAGCCTTTGGGTTTGTGGTTGAAAAGTTCGATTTCTTTTTAAAACAATTGTCTATTATGCTTCATACCAAGATAAACATCAACGGTCACTTTGAGGGTATGGGTTTTGTATTTATATTTTTTGGCATATCAACGCTTGTAATAGGCGGAATAAATTTTATAAAAACTATAGAGGATATAAACAAAGGCACTTACAAAACCCACAAAGCCCTTTATATCGCTTACGGACTTATAATATTTGTATGCATGATAATATTGGCATCTATGCTTATAGGAGTTAATTTATGATAATAAAAAAAGTAGAGAAAATAGAAAAAGAACTAAGGGTACCATCGGACAAATCTATATCTCATAGAAGTGTGATGTTTGGAGCTTTAGCAAGTGGCACATCGTATGTAAAAAACTGGTTAGTGGCAGAAGATACCCTAGCTACGTTAGATATATTTAGAAAGCTTGGCATAGATATAAGAAGAGAAAACAACACCTTAGAGATAAAAGGTGGCAAAGAATACTTCAAAGAACCACAAGACATACTAGATGCAAAGAACTCTGGCACCACCGCCAGAATAACATCCGGTATATTGGCAGGTTTTAATTTTTTTAGCGTTTTAACAGGGGATGATAGCCTAAAAAAAAGACCTATGAAAAGGATTACAAGGCCTTTATCTTTGATGGGGGCTACTATAATAGGAAGAGAAGATGCTTCTTTGCTTCCCATAGCTATAAAAGGAGGGGATTTAATAGGCGGTACCTTTGAAAACAAAGAGGCTTCAGCTCAAGTGAAATCTTGCATTCTTTTAGCCGGATTTTTAGCAAAAGAAAACACTATAACAGAGGTTATAGAACCTTATATCTCGAGAGACCATACCGAGAGGATGCTTTCTAGCATGGGTGCCAACATAACCATTATTTCAAACGACAAATATATCGTAAAAATAAAAGCCGGTGGAGAACTAAGCCCTATTGATATAGATGTACCAGCTGACCCCTCTTCGGCAGCTTTTATAGCAGCTCTTGCAATGCTTACAAAAGATAGTTATGTCTTATTAAAAGATGTGCTTATAAATCCAACCAGGGATGGTTTTTTTAGAAAAGCAAAAGATATGGGAGCAAATATAAACTATATAAACAAAAGGCATCAGAACGGAGAAGACATAGCCGATATAGAAGTTAGATACTCACCAAATTTAAAAGCAATAAGCATAGACGAAAAAGATGTACCTTCTTTGATAGATGAAATACCCATTTTATCTGTACTTATGTGCTTTGCAGAAGGCATTAGTTTGGTAAAAGGGGCAAAAGAGCTAAGGAAAAAAGAAAGTGACCGCATAAGAGCTATTTACGTGAATCTAAAAAATGCCGGAGCTATTATAGAGGAGTTTGAAGATGGATTTAGCATAAAGGGTTCTTGCAAGTTAAAACTAAAAGAGATAAAGTCTTTTAAAGATCACAGGATTGCTATGAGCATGAGCATACTTGGTATGGTGCTTGGAACAGAACCTGAGCTAGACGACCCTTCTTGCGTAAGCATATCTTATCCAAACTTCTTTCAAGATATTTACTCGCAATCTTTTTAAAATCCTTGAAAAATAGGACTCCAACAAATATAATAGATGTATGTTATACATCAAATATATGAATTTAAAGATATTCGAGGGCATAAGATGTCTACAAACATAAACAAAGATTTTGACGTAGAAAAAAAAGAGCAACGAGAAAAGAGAATTCTAGAATATATACCGCTTGTAAAAAAGATATGCGGTAAGATATCTAGAAATTTACCCCCAAGCGTAGATTACAACGATTTAGTTAGCAACGGCATAATAGGGCTTATCAACGCCATAGACCATCTTGATGAGTCAAAAAATCCAGAGTCTTACATAAAAATTAGAGTAAAAGGGGCTATTTACGATTATCTTAGAAGCCTTGATTTCGGCAGTAGAAACATAAGAGATAAAGAGCATAAAATAAAAGAAATTATAAGAAATTTTCAAAACGAACACCAGCGAGAGCCAACTGACGAAGAGATAAGTAGCATTTTAGGTGAAAGCTTAGAAGAATATCAAAACAGCCTTTATAAGATATCTTTTTCCTACCTGCAAAGTTTAGAGGACATAGTGTATAAAATAACAGAAGAAAATGAAAGTTCCTACGATAACTTTGTAATATCAAGCATTGAAACTCCAGAAGAATATGCTATAAAATCAGATTTAGCGGAAAAGTTAAAAGAGGCTGTTGACAAACTTGAAGAGAGAGAAAGGTTAGTTTTGCAGCTTTTATTTTATGAAGAGCTTGGCATAAAAGAGGTAGCAGAGATTTTAAATGTGTCTTTATCACGGATATCTCAGATAAAGTCTCAAGCCTTAGAAAAATTAAGGAAGCATTTAGAGGAAACTATATGAAATGGTTATATACGTTTATTGTCTTAAGCGGTACATTTGTAGCTGTACTTGGTATAACCAGCGTAAACGTGGCTATGCCAAAGATGATAGCTCCCCTTTCTACGGATATTTACGGCATACAGTGGGTTTCCATCAGTTATCTTGTGGCTACAGCTATCACAATATTGGTTTTTAATCATTTTACAAACCTTTACGGCCTTAAAAGGGTTTACCTTGCTGGTATTGTATTTTTTGCGCTTGGGAGTGCACTGTCAGGCGCAGTAGACAACATAGGCACAATGATAATAGCAAGATCTATTCAAGGTATAGGGGAAGGGTTTTTGATACCTGCCGCTCAAGCTATAATATTTAGGATTTTTCCACCGGAACAACGTGGAATGGCCATGGGTATGTATGCCATGGGAGTTGCGTTTGCACCTGGTTTGGGTCCTACTATTGGTGGTTATCTGGTAGAATACATGTCTTGGAGATGGGTTTTTTACATGAATTTACCTTTTATAATACCCATATTCTTTGCATCTTTGATACTGCTTCCTGATTTTCACAACCAGCAAAAGCATGAAAAACCTTTTAACTACGTAAGTTTTGGGCTTTTAGCAACAGCGTCAACGAGCCTTATAGTCTTGTTATCAAGAGGAGAGAAGTGGGAATGGTTTAGCTCAATAAAAACTATAGTGTTTTTGAGTATCGCTGTTATCTGCTTCTTAGCCTTTTTAATATCAGACTTAATATCAAAACACCCTCTTATAGGCTTTGACATATTCAAATACAAAGAATTTGATTATGCTGTAATAACATTTGTGTTGGTGTATGGGCTTGCTTTTTTCCAAATTCTTTACATAATGCCGGTTTACTTTGAGAGAGTGAGAGGACTTGGAAGCTTTGATACAGGTTTATACATATTTCCTTTTGCAATAGGCATAGTACTATTTTCTCCTATAGGCGGAAAACTAAGCGATAGGCTGGATCCAAAGATACTTCTTCTTGCTTGCCAAAGTATTATTTTCATAGACATACATTTTTTCCTTTCTCATGTAGATTTTTTCACACCTAAACTAAATATATCTTTTTATATGTTTTTCGTGGGCGTTGGTATGGGGCTTTTCTTTGCACCTCTTACAGCTTTGGCTCTTAGGCACCTAAGACAAGATCTAGTCCCACTTGGTTCTGCTTTATACAACTATGCTAGGCTCATAGGGGCTGCCGCTGGAACCTCTATAGCCACCAATACATTTACCACAAGTAGCGCCTATATATATGATAATATAAACAATATGAATTATACGCATGTACACTATATTTACTATAGGCTTGAGGCGTTGAGGTGGCTTTTAAACACAAGTCTCTTAAAGGTTAAAGCTCTTGTAATAGGTCTTCAATCTCTTATCTCCCAAGCTTACGCCGTACAATCTGTTTTGAGGTTTGGTTCTTTTACGCTCGTTATAGCTATGATTTTAACTTTGATACTCATGTATATAGAAAGGAAAAAGGTAAAAGCGTGAACAAAGATATTATAGCAAAAGCTATAAAAGAGATAACAAAAGAACTAGAGCTTTCAGAACCATCTGGGTTTATGCTGTCTTACGATTTTAACGACATATGGATTGATATATCTTTGGAAAAAAACGAAAGCGGTGAATGGGACAACAAAATATACACCATAAGCGTAGGTAAACAAAAAGCCAAAAATTTTATAGATTACATCTCCGAACTAACACCTGAGATTTACGAAGACAACGATAGAGTATACGTCCAGTTAACGGAAGAGGAGTGGCATTCTATTCAAGATTTTATATTAGATATCATATGAGCTCCGGGTCTTTTAGTTTAAAAACCGTTTTCAAACCAGCATATTTGCTTTATTTGGTAGCCTTCATAACTACAGTATTTTTGGGAATTATACTATTTGGTGAAAAGCTTTTAATAGCAAGATATATAATGGCAAAAAACGGATATTACGTATACTACAAAAAAGCAAAAGAATATATAACAAGCATAGATTTAAACAATGTGAAAATCTTTTATAAAGATCCCAAAAGCCCTTCAACAAACTTTCAATACTTAGCTCATCTTTCCTACGTAGGTATTGGATTTTACCCACCTTTTATACTAAATGCTTCTTTTACTTGCCAAAATGGATACGTTGATTTAAGAGAGAATATGCTATTAAAACACATATATATAAGCTCTAAAAGGTTTCCGCTTTCTTGTATCAAAGTTTCAAAGTCTCAAGGCCAAATGGATTCGAAAATGATTCTTACACCAACCTATGTGGATGGTTTTATGGATTTTAAAATGTTAAACATAAAAGGTTATTATATTAAAAGCCTAAAACTAAACTTTAAAAAAACACACTTTACCTTTGAAGGTGAGGCAAACATTTTCAATACAACCGTCAACGTAAAAGGAAACGGCATTGTTAGTATAGACCAAAACACCCTCACAAATTCAAAAATATCTGGTGTGGGACTTATAAATCTTCCTTTCAAAAGGATGCGCCTTGTTTTTGGAGGAACCGTTGTAAACCCTACTATAAATATAGAATGATAGTACTGTTGGCTTTACTTTTTTCTTTGGGAGCTATATTCTACAGTTTAGAAGCTTTTAAAGAAGCAAAAAATTATTATAACTATACGCTAAAGTTATACCTAAAGCAAAATCTAAGCGTTACAAACGATTCTTTGATACCTATTGCATTGAAAAAAGCTCAAGAAGTTTACCAAGAAAATCCATACAACCCATACTACAAAGAAAGAATAGAAGTAGAAGGCATAAACATCAAGCTTTTAATAAAAGATGACAACAAATTTAATATAAATTCCATAAAAAACCCTATTTATTTTAAAGTTTTTAAAAGGCTATCTGAAGAGTTTTGCATGCCAAAAGACTTTTCTTACTACGTTTATTACTGGATAACGGGTAAAAACAAAGACAATATAGACGTAAATGCACTAACATACGAAGCTCCTTTTAAAGACATGCAATCAAAAGAAGAGATTGTATACGCTACACCTTATAGCAACTTTTTATACAAAAACAACTGCCATAATAAAAAACGAGAAAAAGGCATATGGTATTTTTTAGATACAAAAAATCAAAGCTTAAACATAAATACGATACCAATACCTATATTAAAAGCTTTAAACAAAGATATCACAAACTCTATGGCAAAAGAAATTATAGATTATATAAATTTACATCCTATTAAAAATATCCAGGACTTGGTAAACGTAAGAGGCTTATCCTTAGACGATATTTATAAAATCCAAAGCATCGTATCTACAAAATCAAGCTTAGAAGTCATAAAGATAATTTCTAAAACCAAAATGGGCGGTATAACACAAAGGCTTACCACAAAAATTTATTACTCACCTATCCAAAATAAGATATTGGGTATTTATCAATATTGAGGTATAATATATTAGTAAACTTTTAGATTTTAAAAGGAGTAAGAATTATGGCGGAACACAACAACACACCACATAAAGATGATGCTTTTGAAACTCTTAAAGATGCTAAAGTTATAGCTGTAGTAGGGTTTTCGGATAACCCAGAAAGACCATCTTACTATGTTACAGAAAGGGTTTTGAAAAAAGGCCTTCACAAGATATATCCAATAAATCCAAAACTAGCAGGACAAGAAATAATGGGTCTTAAAGTGTATGGGTCTTTGGAAGAAGTACCAGAGCCAATAGATATAGTAAACGTTTTCAGAAATCCTGCCCACGTAGAGCCTATAGTACAAGAAGCTATAAAGCTTGGAGCAAAAACGGTTTGGCTTCAGCCTGGGGCTGAGAATTACGAAGTCATTGAAAAATATAAAGATAAAATCCATTTTGTTTATGAGGCTTGCATAGGAGTTGAGGCAGGATATCTATGATAGGATATGTTTTAAAAAAAATTTTAGGTACAAAAAACGACAGAGAAATAAAAAAGATAAGAAAATGGGTAGAGAAGATAAACGCCTTAGAAGAATCCTTAGATAAGCTTTCTAACAAAGATATTGTTTTAAAAGCCCAAGACCTATACCTTAGAATAAACCAAAACGAACATATAAAACAAGCTATCGTAGAAGGACAAATGGTAGAAGAGCTGATAGAGGCGTTTGCTTTAGTAAGAGAAGCTTCAAAGCGCACCATGGGCTTAAGGCAGTTTGACGTGCAACTAATAGGTGGCATAGTTTTGTATCAAGGTAAAATCGCAGAGATGAAAACCGGTGAAGGGAAAACCCTTGTAGCGGCAGCCCCGGCATTTTTCACGGCTCTAACCGATATAGGGGTGCACGTTGTCACTGTAAACGATTACTTGGCAAAAAGAGACGCAACTTGGATAGGCCCTATATATAGATTTCTGGGACTCGATGTAGGCGTTATAAACTCAGATAGCATGAGTTATACAATAGATTGGCAAGACCCAGATAAGGCAATGGAAGCTATAGAAAAAGATATAAGAGTATGGCCTAAAGGTATGGTAGGAGATGCTATAGATTACTCTAAAATAGATGTACATGCCAAAACCTCCTATTTTACAAAGGCGATACCAGTAGAACGCGTAAAAGCCTACGAAGCTCATATAACTTACGGTACCAACAACGAATTTGGTTTTGATTATTTGAGAGATAACTTAGCAGTATCAAAAGACCAGATAGTTCAAGTAAAAGGTCATGGTTATGCAATAGTAGATGAAATAGACAGCATTTTGATAGATGAAGCAAGAACTCCTCTAATAATAGCTGGTCCATCAAATTTAGACAACAAGGTCGTTTTACAAGCCAACGAATTTGTACAAACGCTTGAAATAGAAAAAGATTTTACGGTAGACGAAAAAAATAGGACAGCAATGCTAACAGAAGAAGGTATAGAAAAAGCAGAAAAATATTTTGGTATTCAAAATCTATACGACATTAGACACATCGACTTGGTACACGCTATCAACAAGGCTCTTCTTGCTCACAACCTTTACAAAAAAGACGTACATTACATGGTAAAAGATGGAGAGATACTTATAGTAGATGAGTTTACCGGAAGAGCCTTACCGGGTAGGAGATGGAGCGAAGGTCTTCATCAAGCAATAGAAGCTAAAGAAGGCGTTGAAATTCAAGAAGAAAATCAAACTCTCGCCACTACGGCATTTCAAAATTACTTTAAGCTTTATAAAAAATTAGCTGGTATGACAGGTACAGCTGAGACAGAAGCCCTTGAATTCAAGGAAATATACAACTTAGACGTCGTAGTTATACCCACCAACAAGCCAAACATAAGAAAAGACCTGCCAGATGCAATATTTAAAACTAAAAAAGAGAAATGGGAATATATAGCAAAAGTGATCGAAGAAAACCATGCCAAAGGAAGACCTATATTGGTGGGTACAGTATCCATAGAGGATTCAGAAACACTTTCAAAGCTTTTAGAACAAAGAGGCATAAAGCACAACGTCCTAAATGCAAAACAGCACGAAAAAGAAGCTTGGGTAATAGCTCAAGCCGGAAGAAAAGGGGCTGTTACGATAGCAACAAACATGGCAGGAAGAGGCACGGACATACTTCTTGGTGGTAACCCAGAGTTTTTAGCAAGGGAGATTTTAAAGCAAAAAGGTATAGACGAGGACAAAGCCACAGAAGAAGAGTGGAAACAAGCCTATGAAGAAGCCACAAAGATTACCCAAAAGGAAAAAGAAGAGGTTATAAAAGCTGGCGGTCTTTTGGTAATAGGTACTGAAAGACATGAATCAAGAAGAGTAGACAATCAGTTAAGAGGTAGAGCAGGAAGGCAAGGCGACCCCGGAGAATCAAGGTTTATATTGTCATTAGAGGATGATCTTCTTAGGATATTTGGCGGAGATAGGGTTAAAAAGCTAATGGAATTCATGAAAATACCCGAAGGAGAGCCTATAGAAAGCTCTATAGTATCAAAGTCTTTAGAAGGCGCTCAAGAAAGGGTAGAACTTCAAAACTTCCAATCTCGTAAAAGACTTTTAGAGTACGACGAGGTAATAAACATACAGCGTTCTGTAGTATACGATATAAGACGTTCCATTCTCTTTCAAGATGATATAAAAGAAGAGATAAAAGATTTTATAAAAGATGTAATACATCATCAAGTTTATTCGCTTTTAACAGAAGACGAGCCAGAGCTATGGGAGTTAGAACCTCTTAAAACATTTTTTAAAGAATGGATAGGTCTTGATTTACCAGAAAAATTTGAAGCAAAAGACAGAGAAGAACTAGAAGAAGAAATATTTAAACTCGTCATGGAAAAGTACGCCCAAAAAGAACAAGAAATAGGCGAAGAAACAATGAGAGAAATAGAAAAGGTATTTACTTTAAACATCATAGACAACCTTTGGAGAGAACAACTTCACACGATAGATAAACTAAGAGAAGGAATATATCTAAGGAGCTACGCTCAAAGGGACCCGCTGGTGGAGTTTAAAAAGGAAGCTTTCAGGCTTTTTGAAGAACTTATGCTAAACTTCAAAATATCCGCTATTCAATCTATAATGAACGCTCAAATATCAAAAGAAGAGCTAGAACAAGAAGAACAAAATATGTTTAATCTAGAGATAGACACGTTAAACAAAAGTATGGCGATGAGCGAAGCTTTAGAAAATATAGCAAAAGAATTTCAAGAGAAAAAACCAAGGTTTAGAACGTTAAAAGATAGATTGGAAGAACGTAAGAAAAAACTAGAGAAAAAGGGAGAATCAGCATGATAAAATTTGGCACAGACGGCTGGAGAGCGATAATAGGTTTTGAGTTTAGTCAAGACAACATAGTGAAAGTTGCAAAAGCTCATGCGAAAACGTTAAAAAAGCATGGTTTAAATAAAGTTATAGTGGGGTATGATCATAGGTTTTTAGGAGAGAGATTCGCAATTTTAGTTGCCAATGTGATGAAAACAGAAGGTATAGAAGCTGACGTAGTAAAAGAAGCCGTTAGCACACCGAATATATCATTTGCAGTAAAGTATATGGGATATCATCAGGGTGTGATGATAACCGCCTCTCACAACCCTTACTATTACAACGGCTACAAAATAAAAGAGTCTTTTGGGGGTGCAGCAACACCAGAGTTTATAAACGAAGTGGAAGATGAAATTAAAAATATAAAAGACATTGATTTCAAAGAACACAACATAAAAAGAGTTGACATTATCTCGCAATACATAGAAAAAACATTATCAAACATCAGCAAAAATATCCTTTCAGAGAAAGAATTAAACATAGTACACGATTCTATGTATGGACCATCTTTTAAATACTATCTAGAGGCTTTTAAAGATAAAAAGATAAACCTTTTTTCCATAAGACATCACAAAGATGCACTTTTTGGAGAGGGAGCTCCTGAACCTGTGGAGAAAAATTTAGGCATATTAAAGGACAAAGTGAAAACCGTAAAAGCAAACCTTGGTATAGCAAACGATGGAGATGGAGATAGGATAGCGTTGGTAGATGAAAATGGAGAGTTTGTAAATTCACAGCTTGTCTATATACTCCTTATGCTACATATTATAAAAAACAAAGGTATAAGAAATGGAGTAGTAGTTAAAACGGTATCCACAAGTTTTTTGGTGGATAGAATATGTAAAGACTTTGGTATAGAAGTAGAAGAAACACCGGTTGGATTTAAATATATAAACGAAATAGTGCTAAAAAAAGATGTAATATTTGGTGGGGAAGAGTCTGGCGGATACGGGTTTCCATTTTTCTTACCAGAAAGAGATGGGTTTTTATCGGGACTTTTTATAATAGAAATGATGCTTTTAGAAGATAAGTCATTATCAGATATTATAAAAGATGTATTTAGCAAATACGGTGAAGCTTACTACAACAGAATAGACCTGAAAGTAGAAGAACATATAAAAGAAAGACTTAAAACTCTTATAAAAAATCCTCCTGATACATTAGAAGGCATAAAAGTACAGAAAGTAAACACAAAAGACGGATTAAAACTCATATTTGAAGATGATTCATGGGTCATGCTAAGAGCTTCAGGCACAGAACCTCTTATTAGAATATACGCAGAAGCTACCTCAAAAGATTTGTTAAATACTTTGCTTTTAAAAGCTCAAAAACTAGTATCGTAAAATGAAAGATGGAAAAAGAAAAACTGATTATTTTCATAGATGGGTCAAACGTATTTCACGGTTTGAAAAATGAAACCTTTAGGGTAGACTATCTAAAGCTAATAGAGTTTTTAACAGGCGATCGGTATTTGGTAAGAGCGTATTTTTATTCTGCGCTTCCAAGCGACAAAGACGTAGACAAACAATCAAAAGAAGGCTTCATCAAACAAAAAAAATTCTTGGAAGATTTGGCTTTTATGGGAATTAAGGTAAAGCTTGCAAAACTAAGAAAACTACCAGACGGCAATTTCTTAGAAAAAGAAGTAGATATTATGTTAGCTACAGATATGCTATCTTTGGCCTACAAAAATGCCTATGACACGTGTGTGCTTGTGAGTGGAGACAGCGATTTTTCATATACGGTAGAAGTGGTGCAATCCTTGGGGAAAAGAGTAGAGAACGCCACATTTAAAAAAACGTCTTCATACTCTTTGAGGAGACTTTGCGATAAATTTACATATCTTGATGATCATCTAGACAAATTCTTGCTAAAACCAAAGGAGCCCAACGTATGGGACAAAATTAAAAATATTTTCAAAGTTAATATTGTAAATTAAAATCTTGAAAATTTTATAAAATTGCTTTATAATATAATCATACTTTTTTAAAGGAGGAGTAAGATGAAAAAGTTACTCATCATAGCAGCCGCAGGCTTGGCACTTGTTGCTTGCTCAAAGCAACAATCCGCAGAACAAAGCAGTGGTAGCGAAAATGCACCAGCAGCTACCCAAAACGCAGCACCACCAGCACCAACACCAGCAACACCAGAAGCTGGTTCTTCAAGTTCTAGCTCCTCATCAAACGGAGCAGCTACTACACCATCAAGCAACTCATCTTCAACACCATCTTCAAGCAACTCATCTTCAAATTCTTCTAACTCATCTACACCATCTAGCTCAGGCTCATCTTCAACACCAGCTCCAGCACCAGCAGCTCCATCTGATTCAAACGGTCAATAATAAAGGTATAGTGCCCCCAAGTTTAGTGGGGGCTTTTAACTAATTTTATGATAAAATATATTAATGCAAGATAGCGTAATAATAGATACAAGTATATTTACAAATCCAAATATCTACAAAAGCATATCATTAGGACAACCCATAGACGCCATAGAGGCTTTTATTGGCTTAGCCCATAAAAGCAGCAAAAAGATATATATGCCTAGGACGGTTTACGTAGAGTTATGCAAAGTCGTAGATTTAGAATCAATAAAAAGCAAATTTGAATCCAGCATCATTATAAAATCTCCAAACAGATGTAACATTACTATAAACGCGTTGGCGTTGTTTGATTTTGTAGAGGATATGCGTATAAGGATAAACAAAGGTTTAAGAATAGCCGAAGAATTCGCCAGAGATAAAACTCAAGATATACAAAATACGATATCAAAACTAAGAGAGAAGTATAAAGAGGCTCTAAGACAAGGTACTTTAGACAGCAAAGAAGATGTAGACGTTATATTGCTTGCATTAGAACTAAACGGCGTTATACTATCTGGAGATGAAGGCATAAACAGTTGGGCAGACAAATTTGGCATAAGAACAGTAAATCCACTTTTTATACAAGAATTTTTGAGCTTTTAGAATATATTTAAGGAGGTTTATATGAGGTTTAAAAAAATAGCTATTGCTTTGGCAGCTTGGACAATGTTCTACAACGTATCACCAGCTATGGCATCTTTTATAAGTTCAAAAGCCCCAATACAAGAAAGCTCACAAAAAAGTGAGTACATAAAAGAGATACAAAAAGCTCTTGAAAATAAAATAGTGGCAGAAAAGCTGAAGGAATACGGCATGAATCCTAAAGAAGTTAAAGAAAAGCTAAAATCTATGAATGAAGAACAGTTAAGGCTTTTGGCAAACGCCTCAAAAAAGTTAAACGCAGGCGGTGATGCACTTGGACTTGCTATAGCAGTGCTTATTATAGTATTGCTAGTGGTACTAATACTAAGACTTACCGGTAAAGAGGTGATTATAAGATAAAACGTTTCATTTTTGCAACAGCTCTTGTTATATGCTTATCTTACGGTGGGCAGTTTTGCTCCCATATTAATGTACCATTTATAAAACAAAAAGAAAATCTTTGCGGTCCTGTGGCAGTTGAAGAAACACTTATCTTTTACAAAGATGAAAAACCTTTTAATAGTGTAGTAAAATCAGTATATACACCTTCTATAAAAGAAAGCCTTATAACAGATATACAAGATTATTTCCAAAAAGAAGGTTTTAAAACTAAGTATGTAAGAAGCGTAAAAGCCATAAAGCATCAGATAAAAAAATGTAGACCTGTTATAGCCCTATTAGATATGGGAAATTTTCTCGTGTCAATACCACATTACGTAGTAATAACTGGTTTTGATGAAAAAGGATTTTTTATGAACGACGGCTACAAAAAAGATAGGTTTATAAGTTTTAAGGATTTTAAAAAGCGGTTTAAAAGTATGGGAAATGTAGCGTTGGTGGCTTATAAAGAAAATAAGTAATTTGTATGCTAAAATAATTTCACTATGGAAGAGTTTAGGAAAAAAAAGTTAGAAGAGCTCGCTAAAAGCCAAAAACACGTTTACAAATACGAATTTGAAAGCCCCTACTTTATCCACGACATAAGAGAAAAATACGAAAAAGAACCAAGAAAAGATAAAATTGTTGTAAAAGCTAACGTAAAAAGGGTTTCAAAAATAGAGGATGGGTTTGTTTTGAGAGTGGCTTCAGAAAGCGGCGTAGAGATGCTTGCTTATACAAAAGAACACTTTGAACCAAACAAAACCTACAACATAGAGGGTGTTTTATCGAGAGTAGAGGAAAAACTAAGTCTAGTGGATGCAAAAATCTCATCTGATGAGCCGAACACAACGATAGATGATATAAAAAAAGAGTTTGATTTAGACCCAAACTTTGAAGACACATCAATAGCTGGAAGGCTTGTGGCCCTAAGGAGTATGGGTAAAGCTATATTTGGACATATACAAGATTTTACTGGAAAACTACAGATATACATTAAAAAAGATGTGGTGGGAGATGAAAAGTTCAAATTTGTAGAAGATTATATAGATGTAGGAGACATAATAGGCGTAAAAGGAAAACTGTTTAGAACGCATACCGGAGAGCTAACTGTAGAAGTTTTTGATATTGAGCTTTTAACAAAAGCCTTAAACAACATGCCAGAAAAATGGCATGGTATAAAAGACGTAGAAATAAAATATAGACAAAGGTATTTAGATCTTATAGCAAACGAAAGTTCTAGGAAGGTCTTTGCTTTGAGATCAAAGATTATAAAAGCCCTTAGAGATTTTTTTGATAAAAACAAGTTCATGGAAGTAGAAACGCCGATTCTCCAACCAATAGCATCAGGAGCCACCGCAAGGCCTTTTACCACATATCACAACTATTTAGAATCTGAGCTTTACCTTAGGATAGCACCAGAGCTTTATTTAAAAAAGCTTATAGTTGGAGGCATACCAAGAGTTTATGAAATTGGTAAAAACTTCAGAAACGAAGGAGTAGACACTACGCACAACCCAGAGTTTACTATGGTAGAATTTTACGCCGCCTATTGGGATTACAAAAAACTCATCAAGTTTACCGAAGATCTGTTTGATTATCTCACAAATATTACTGGTATCACGGGCATAGAAACTCAAAATGGTTTTATAAATTTAAAGCCTCCTTTTAAAGTAGCCAAATTTTTTGAGCTTTTAGAAGAAAAAACATCAAAAGACAAAGCGTTTTTCCTGCACCATGAAGAAGAGCTAAAGAAGTTTGCCAACGAGCTTGGTATACCAAAAGCTTATACATTAACAAAACCAAAGCTTATAGAAAAAGTATTTGAGTATACTGTAGAAGACGAGTTAGTCCAACCCACTTTTATAATAGATTTTCCAAAGATACTATCTCCTCTTGCCAAAACTCATAGAGATGACGAGGAGTTGGTAGAGCGTTTTGAACTTTATATAAACAAAAAAGAAATAGCAAATGCATACTCAGAGTTAAACGACCCAGAGGATCAAGCCAAGAGGTTTTTAGAACAAAAGCTTCAAAAAGCCACTGGAGATGAAGAAGCAATGGAAACGGACGACGATTTTGTAGAAGCTCTGAGATACGGTATGCCACCCACCGCCGGTGAAGGGATAGGCATAGACAGGCTCGTAATGTTATTTGCAAACGTAGACTCCATAAGAGATGTGATACTTTTCCCAGCCAACAGAAAACTAGAATAACAAAGCTCATTGAAATATTGCAATTTTGTCGTATGTTTTTAAAACAACTGCTTAAAGGAGTTTAGCATGGAACAAGTTTTTTTTGATATATATCAAAAGGCAAAAAACGATGAGATTTCAAAAGAAGAGGCTTTGTTTATACTAAAAGCCGAGGACAAGTATATACCTCTTATAGTATATTTGGCTTCTAAGCTAAAAGATGAGTTTTTTGATGCTAAAAAATTTGAATTTTGCTCTATTATAAACGCAAAAAGCGGTGCTTGTTCAGAGGATTGTAAATTTTGTGCCCAATCTAAATTTTATAAAACACCAATCAACATATATAAGCTAGTAGATAAAGAAGAGCTAGTAGAAGGTGCTTTAAGAGGCGTAGAGTTTGGAGCAAATAGATATTGCATGGTTTTAAGCGCAAGAGCGGCTTCTGATGAAGAGGTAGAAAAGCTTTGCGAAGCCGTGCAAGAAATAAAAGCCCAAAACATACCTATAAACGTATGTGTATCTGCCGGGACCATAGGGCTTGAAAGTTTATTGAAGCTAAAAGAAGCCGGTGTGACCCGCATAAACCACAATCTAGAAACTTCTGAGAGCTATTTCCCAAACATAGTTTCCACACATACTTGGAGAGAGAGGTTAGAAACCATAAAAAACGTTCAAAAAGCTGGTCTTTCCACATGTAGCGGTGCTATATTTGGGCTTGGAGAAACGGATGAAGATAGAGTAGACTTGGCTTTTGTTTACAAAGAACTTGGCGTAGATTCGATACCTTTGAACTTTCTTATGCCTATACCAAACACGCCTTTAGAAAACAACAAACCTTTAAGAGCCTTGGATGCTCTTAAAATAATAGCTATGTTTAGATTTACCAACAAAAGTGCAGAGTTAAGGCTTTGTGGCGGTAGAGAGCAAACACTAGGTGATTTTCACGGTATGGCGGCTTTTATGGCAAATGCTTTGATGGCTGGCGGATATCTTACAAGGGCTGGAAGAGATATCAAAAAAGACTACAAGATGCTAGAAGACATGTCTTTGGAAAGACTTCAGTCTGAAGAAGTGTGCAAATAGAGTATATAGAACAAAAGCTTATAGAACTTTGCCAAGAGGCCACAAGTTTAGATAGAGTCCCTGTAAGTGCCGTTGTTGTAAAAGATGAAAAAATAGTATCTTATGCTTTTAACGGTATAAAAAGCATAGAGCATGCTGAAATGCTTGCCTTAGAAAAGGCTATGGAAAAGCTAAACACAAAAAGACTTGACGGATGTGCATTGTATGTAAGTTTAGAGCCATGTCCTATGTGTGCTTATGCGATTGTATTATCTAGGATAGAAAAGGTTTATTTTTTTTCTTTAGATGAAAAAAAAGGAGCCGTTGTGAGCAACGTAAATATATTGGAATACTTTGATTTTAAGGTAAAATGGGAGTATAAAAAGAACAAGGTGTTTGAAGATATACTAAAAGATTTCTTTAAAAGCAAAAGACTTTAGTGTGGTAAAATAAAATTATGACAGAAAGAATCAAAGTAAAAACAGCAAAGCATACCTCGGTAGTGAATATAACCCAAAGGATAAGGGAGATAGTAGAAGCTTCTTCTATTGACAATGGACTTTGCATAGTTTATGTACCGCATACTACTGCAGCGGTTTTTATTAACGAAGGAGCAGACCCTGACGTTGTAAAAGATATACTAAACACACTCGATAAACTAATACCTTGGACAAACGGCTATTCTCACATGGAAGGAAATGCGGCAGCTCATATTAAATCTTCTATCATAGGAAATTCACGGATAATACCTATATTAGAAGGAAGGCTTATGCTGGGAAAATGGGAAGCTGTATTTTTAGCAGAGTTTGATGGACCAAGAGAGAGGGAAGTAATTGTAAGCATAGTGAGGTCTTCATGATACACACAGTTTTAGCGTTTTTAATTCTTATAAGCATTTTAATAGTATTTCACGAGTTTGGCCATTTTATATTTGCTAAACTATTTGGCGTAAAAGTAGAAGTATTCTCTGTGGGTTTTGGAAATCCAATATTTAAAAAAAAGATAGGAGAAACCGAATATCAAATAGCCTATATACCAATGGGAGGCTATGTCAAGCTCTACGGCGAAGAGGGTGAAGTAAGTTCCAAAGACCCGAGGGCATTTTCCTCAAAAGCACCGTGGCAAAAGATTCTCATAGCAGCGGCAGGGCCGTTGTTTAACCTAATTATAGCTTTTATAGGTTTTACATTATCTTTTTACATAGGCATACATCAGCCAGCTTACATAGAAGAACCAGTAAAAGTTGGCTATATAACCAAAAAATCACCATTTTACAAAGCTGGTATAAAACCAGGCGATACCATAATAAAAATAGACAATGTACCTATAAAAACATGGAAAGACCTATATATAGCAGAGATAAAAGCCGTTGGGAAAACCTCTAAAATAGTTTTTAAAAGAAACGGGCATGTATATACTACCACTATGACGCTCGGTAAGATTCTAAATAAAGATTCCATCGGAATATTACCTGAGATAGCTCCTGTAGTAGGTGGTGCTTTAAAAAACTCACCAGCTTCTGAAATAGGGTTAAAAGAAGGCGATAAGATACTCGCAATAAAAATGAACAACATGCCTACGGCAATACCTATAAAAAATTGGTATGAGCTAACAGATTACATGAGAAAAGACAAAGGAAACCCAATAACACTTGTAATAGAAAGATCAAACACTCTAATAGTAAAAGACGTTATACCAAAATATTCTGCCACACTAAAAGAATATTACATAGGAATATACCCAGAGACTAAATACGTATTAAAAAGATATCCTATAAACGAAGCTATGATTCAAGCTATCAGGAAGATAAAAGAACTAACAGTCCTTAGCGTAGATTCTATAAAAGCTTTGGTCACTATGCATGCATCTGTTTTAAACCTAAGTGGACCTATAAGCATAGCAAAAATGTCCGGACAAGCAGCGGAAGGCGGCTTAGGAGAGTTTTTGGGATTTATGGCTTTTGTTTCTTTGCAACTTGCTATAATAAACATTTTGCCTATACCTATGTTAGACGGTGGTCTTATAGTGCTATTCTTAATAGAAGCTATAATAAGGAGGCCGTTGTCAGAAAAGTTTAAAGAATATTGGCAAAAGATAGGTATAGCTTTTGTGGTTTCTCTATCAGCCGTTGCAATACTTAGCGATATAATAAGGCTTTTCACAGGCATATAATTTGATATAATAGATATATGAAAGCGCACTTTTTGGACGTATGGGATATTACTTTTGACGAAGCAAAGCGTATCATAGATTTATCTTTTGATTTTAAATACAACGATTTCAATCCTAAAAGCTTACAAAACTTAAACATAGCGCTTCTTTTTAGCAAACCTTCTACAAGAACAAGGGTATCTTTTGAAGTTGGCATAAAAGAGCTCGGCGGTAACCCAATATTTCTACAAGAATCAAGCCTGCAAGTATCAAGAGGAGAAGATGCTTCAGATAGCGCGAGGACTTTGTCTCGCTATGTAGATGGTGTAGTTATAAGAACTGGCTCTCACCAGTGGCTTTTAGAATTTTCCCAATACGCCAGCATACCTGTTATAAACGCTCTTACAGACTATACTCATCCTTGCCAAGCTATATCAGATATATTTACCCTCTTTGAAGCTTTTAGAGAAGAAACAAAAAATATAAAAGTGCTTTACATAGGTGATGGCAACAACATGGCAAACGCTCTAATATCAGCTTTTGCTATATTTGGACTAAACTTAACTGTATGTACACCAAAAGAGCTAAGACCAGATGAAGAAAATTTGAAAAGAGCTTTAGAAGTTTCAAAACAAACTGGGGCAGAGATTATATTGGAAGAAGATCCTATAAAAGCTACTAAAGATAAGGATGTAATATATACGGATGTCTGGATTTCAATGAACGATGAAGGTTCGAAAGAGCATAAAATAAATTTGTTAAAAGATTATCAAGTAAATACCAAGCTACTTTCTTACGCTAAAAAAGATGTAAAAGTTATGCACTGTTTACCAGCCAAAAAGGGACAAGAGATAACAAAGGAAGTTTTTGAAGAACATGCAGATTTTATATTTAATCAAGCAGAAAATAGACTTCATACGCAAAAAGCTTTGATGCATCTGATGTTTAATGGAACAAATCAAATGGCTTCTATCTAACTTAAAACCCTATTGGGCACTTGTAAGCCTTGTTATATTTGGCTCTATTTTAGAGGGCTTAGGAACATCTTTCATGACATATCTTGTAAAAAGAGTAATGGACGATGTGTTCATATTAAAAGAGTCAAACAAACTTTACATGATCCTGTATCTTTTTGCAGCTGCGGCGGTTGTCATACAAATCGGATTTTTCTTGAGAAACTTCCTCATGAACATGGTATCAGAGAAACTCCTTATGGATTTCAGAGAAAAGATGTTTTCGTCGCTCCTTTATTCAAAGGTAGATTTTTTTATAAACCATCCAAGTGGCGACATAATAAGTAGATTTAACAACGATATAAACGCAATAAAAAACATCCTTATAGACTATATGCTATCCCTCATAAAAGAGCCTATAACGGTCCTATTGCTTTTAGGCGTTTTAATATATAGAGACATATACCTAACAGTTATAATAATATTTGCTTTTCCCATCATATCTTATTCGGTAAAATATTTTGGAACAAAAAGAGCTAAATATGTCAAGCTCAATCAAGAAAGGTTAGGTATCATAAATCAACATGTAACGCAGCTTATAAGTGGCATAGAAAACATAAAAATATTTGGAGCTGAAGATAAATTTTTGGAACGTTTTGTCCAAGCAAATAAAAATTTATTTAAAGCAGGTATAAAAACCATATTTTACACAGTAATGAATTCAATATTCAATCAATCCACCGGCTACATAGTTTTTGGTTTGGTGCTTTTATACGGAGGCTATAGAATAGTCCATGGTTATACTAGCGCTGGTGACTTTATCTCCTATCTAACTGCTTTATTGCTCATACAAATGCCCATTATGGAAACTCAAAAAGGCTTTATGAATATGCGCTCCTCAATCCCACTTGTAAAAAGGGTTCAAGAGATGCTCTTGCTGCAAAGAGAAAAAGACGGCACCCTAGATATAAATAACCTCTTAGTACCTATTGTCATGAAAAACGTATATGTAACAATAGATTCTAAAGAAATTCTTAAAGATATAAATCTAACTATAAACCCGGGTGAAAAAATAGGTATAGTGGGGCCTACCGGCGCTGGTAAATCTACACTTCTTGATATACTTCCAAAGCTTGTAAGCTACAAAGGAGATGTGTATATAAAAGATAAAAGTTTAGAAGACATCACAAACAAATCGATAAGATCTAAAATAGCCTTTGCTTCTCAACATGTTTTCATATTCAACGATACCGTGAGAAACAACCTTTTAATAGCAAATCCAAACGCATCAGAAGAGCTTTTAATAAAAGCTATAAAACTAGCAAAAGCTGAATTTTTGTTTACATTGAAAAACGGTCTTGACACCGTTTTAGGAGAATATGGATACACGGTATCAGGAGGAGAGAGACAAAGAATAGCCATAGCAAGGATTTTTCTAACAAATCCAGATGTGCTATTGTTAGATGAGATCACCTCAGCCCTTGATGTACATACAGAGCAGACTGTTATATCAAACATTTTTGAGATTTTTAAAGATAAAACAATACTAATAGTGGCTCATAGACTCTCAAATATAATAAATTGCGACAGGATCCTTTACATAGAGGATGGGAGGATATTGGAAGAAGGCACTTTTGAGGAGCTTATGAGAAAACAAGGCAATTTTTATACTCTATATCAAAGATCTAGATAACACTAAGATAATAATCTCTTGCCATTTTGAAAAAAGCTTTTACATCATTATATCTATAATCTTGATAAGTCCAGTAAAATGTTTTAAAATCTTTGAAAATATAAATATATTCCATCTCCAAAAAGATATTTTTGCCTATATGAATTCTAGCCCCTCTTTCTTTGGAAGAAGCCAAAACAAGATGTTGTTTATTTATATAACCTGGGTCTATATTAACAGTTCTTTTAGAATTTATACTAAGCAGTTTTTCTATTTCTATTGTTTTTAGCTTTAGACTTAAGATATCTGTATCTTCAAAAAGGTTTTTTGCATAAAGATAAACTTTAAAAAGAGGTTTTTCCATCTCCTTTGAGTAATATTTTTGAAGATTTTCAAAGTAAAAATGCTCCGACATACAAAATCCGCCAAAATCTACAAGATATTCTAAAACAATGTATAAATTTTCTTCGTAGTTTTTGTTATAAAGTATGGCAAATATTGGTAAAGCTTTCAAGGTATCACGGGAAATTTTTCAATGCCTAGAGTTTCTTCCAAACCAAACATGATGTTCATATTTTGAACAGCTTGAGAAGATGCCCCTTTGCCAAGATTATCTATGGCGCTTATTATCTCAAGCATTTTTAAGCTTTTGTGATAATAAAGATATATATAACACATGTTTGTGCCTATTACCCACTTAGTATGAGGTGGATTATCTGTTAATTTTACAAAAGGTTCATCTTTGTAAAAATCCTTATAAAGAGCTTTAAAATCAATATTTTCTATATCAAAAAGCTTTATATTTGCAATCATACCTCTTGAAGCAGGAATAACCATAGGGCTAAACTGCACCTCTAAACCAAGATACAAAGACATCTCTGGGGTATGTCTATGTTTTCCTATGCCGTAGTAAAAAACGTTTTGTTCCATATATGGAAAATGAAATTCTTGCTTTAACTTAGCACCGGCCCCAGAAACTCCAGAAACAGCGTTTACTATTATAGGCTTTCTATAAGAGGTCTTTTTTACAATAGGCAAAACACCCAATATTACTGCAGTAGGATAACACCCCGGATTTGATACAATATTGGCTTTTCTTATATCTTCTCTAAAAAGCTCAGGCAAGCCGTAAACCACCTCTTGAACAATAGGTTCATGTTCGGGCCTATACTCTAAGTTGTAATATTCTCTAAAGATATCTTTGTCTTTTAATCTAAAAGCCCCAGATAAATCTATAATTTTTACATTTTTAGAAGCGTAAAAAGGAACTTGATCTAAAGAGGCTTCATGAGGCAAGGCTAAAAACACCACATCCACATTTTCAAGCTCTTTAGTGATTATAATATTTTCTATATTGGTGAAATCTAAAACATCGTGCAGATACTTACCGTAGTGTGTAGAAGAAGATAAAGATGTTATCTTTACTTTAGGATGTTTTGATAATATTCTTAAAAGTTCTAAACCGGTATAGCCAGTAAATCCAGCTATACCAACCTTTATTATCTCTTGCTCCATCTAAATTTAGCACGGGCACCCATCTTACCATATTTTTTACGTTCTTTAATGCGAGCATCTACTTTGAGTAAACCAGCTTTTTTGAGGGTAGTCCTAAAGTTTGGATTATAGGTTAAAAGAGCATCAGCTATACCATACATTATAGCTTCCGCTTGAGCAGACAAGCCTCCACCGTTTACTATAGCGTAAACACCAAATTTGCCGTTGGTATTTGTAATGTTAAAAGGCATAAGCACCTTAGCAAAAGAGCTATCTCTTTGAAGGTATTCTCTCATGTCGTACTCTTTCTGTGAGTCTCTGGCTTTTACTATAAAACCGTTAGCATTTTTTACAAGCCATACTCTAGCTACGCTGTCCTTTCTCTTGCCAACGCCGTGGTAAGAGTTGTCTTCTAAAACCTTAAAATTTCTAACTACTGCCACCATAATATACTCCTTTTACTTAAGAGGTTTAGGGTTTTGGGCTATGTGAGGATGCTTATCGGTTTCATAAACCTTCAACCTTTTCAATATCCTATGGCCAAGTCTGTTTTTAGGCAACATCCTTTTTACCGCCAACATAATAACCTGGTTTGGATTTGTTTCTAACATAAATCCCAAAGATTTCTCTTTGAGGCCACCGGGATGGTTTGTATGAAACTGATAGACCTTATCTCTTAGCTTATTGCCTGTTGTTTTCACGAGCTTAGAGTTTATAACTATTACAAAATCACCGCAGTCTACATCAGGTTGATATATAGGCTTATGCTTGCCCCTTAATATACTGGCACATTTAGCCGCCAACCTTCCTAACACCATATCCTTAGCGTCTATTATCCAATACTCTCTTTTAATATCCTGAGGTGTTGGCCTTATAGTTTTCACAGTATCCATATTGCCTCCATTTTATAAAACTTAATAGCCTATTATTATACCATAACCACATAAAAAGTCAATAGATGTGCACGAGTTATGAGTTCAGCACATTGTTAAATACAAGTCTGCCACGCCCTACAAGTCTGCCACGATTTACAAGTATACAATCAAATTTTAACAGATATAAGTTGTCATAGTATTTATAAACTTATACACACAGAAGTTCCTTATGCATGTTTACAAACTTATGCATATTATACTACCACTCTTTTTACTCTCTTGCCAATCCTACACATCAACTCGTAAGGTATTGTTTTTACAATCTTAGAAGCCATAGAAAACGTATGCTGCTCATTCACAAAATCCACGTAATCTCCTATTTTTACATTTATCCCCTCGGGCAGTTCAAACATCGTCATATCCATAGTCACCGCACCAACCATTGGAAGCTTTGCACCGTTAAAGTCAAAATGCCATTTGTTTGCAAGAGATTTTGGGATACCATCGGCATAACCCATAGAAACTACGCCTATAGTAGCATCTTTAGATAGAGTATATGTTCCTCCGTAAGATATCTTGTCGCCCTTTTTAAAATTTTTTAGCGATATAACCTTAGCTTTTACTCTGTATATTGGTTTTATAGATATTTCAAAACTATCGTAGGGTTTCTCACCGTACATTGCAAGACCTATTCTTATAGCAGTGGTAAAGTCTTTTTCATACATAAGCCCAGCGGAACTTTGATAGTGTATTTCAATGCTATTTCTTTTTAAGCTTTTAACAATATTTTTAAACTTTTGTATCTGAAAAGCACTATACTCTTTATCCAGCGGCGAAGCAAGATGAGTCATAATACCTTTCAAATTAGGATGTCTTGCTATATCCTCTTGAAGTTCAAAAAACCCTAACCTTCCCATACCAGTGTCCAACTTTAAGTGAAAGTCTATGCCAGTATCCTTTATCATATCGAATTGATAGGCGCTTGAAACAACCGGTGTAAGCTTATAGTGTTTTAGATATTCTACATCTTCTTGATCAAGGACTCCACCAAGTACAAGGATAGGTTTTTTTATATTAGCTTCTCTTAACTCTATAGCTTCTTCTATACAAGCCACCGCAAAAGATTTTACACATGGGTTATTATCAAGAACTTTAGAGATCTCAACGCTTCCCATACCATAGGCGTTTGCTTTTACCACAGCAACTATAGGTTTATTCACATGGTTGTATATTTGACTTACGTTGTTTAAGATGTTTTCTTTTAAAAGCTCTAAAACTATTCTCATTTGAGTATTTTACACATCTTCACAAAAGCTTCAACGCCAAACTTAGAAAGTCCCTTGTTTAAAACACCACTCTTACAAGCCGTACCACAAGCGTCTATAAAAAGTTTTGTGCTTTTATTGTTAGATTTAATGACCTTTGATAGCTCGTTTTCGAAATCGCTACATGCACTAAAATCGCGTTTTTGACCAAAATTAGCACAAGCTTCTAAAAACACACCATAAACATCACATCTATCTATTGCAAAGGAAGGCTTTAAAAGAAAAAGCGTTGCCAAAAACAACATAAGCATATTTCTATTCATAAACGTACACACCTATACCAAAACGGTTTGCCATTTTTATAAATTTCTCTTTTTCAAGCACGTAAACTTTGCCTTTTTGAATAGCTATAGCTTTTGCCCTTACCTCTTTTAAAGTATTTAACGTATCTATACCAACGGTAGGTACATCTATCCTAAAATCTTGATTTGTGCGGGCTGATTTTATTACAACAATACCTTTACCAGCTATATCAAAAGCCCTAAGAATAGTCTTATCAGTACCCTCCATAGCCTCCACAGCCACAACAGCTTTTTGCTTTACCACCACCGTCTGACCTATATCCATATCGGCAATATTTTTTGCTATCTCAGCACCAAACTCTATATCTTCAACAACATTCTGGTCTATTTCTACGTCGTTTAAAAGCCCTTCTTTTTCCACCAAAAGCTCAGATAAATAAGGTTTTGGATCCAAAAACCCGAATCCTTCTTCTTCCATAAACTTTATAAAAGCCTTTACTATGCTAGATGGTTTTCTATCCTTTAAAGAAGCTAGTATAGAAATAGCTTTTATATCATAATCCCTTGGATCTAAGCTTAGTTTATGTTCAAATTTGCCAAGCATAACTATTTCTTCTACGCTTTTCTCTTTTAAAAGCTCAACAAGTTTTGATAGTTTACCAATAGGAAGCGTTACGTCTGATTTAATTGTAGTAATATCGTTTACACCTATAGTAAAAACATCATCACCATTTCTTAGGGCATTTTTTCTAAATATTTCTGGTAGTTCTCCAGCACCAGCTATAAGGCCTATTTTCATTTTAAAATATTATATCATTTGCATATATAAAAAGTTGTGCCGTCTTTTACTTCTACACTGAGTTTAAAGTTGTGTATTTGAGTTATAGCTTTTACTATAGAAAGCCCTAAACCAAGACCTCTCTTATCCTTTGAAACTCTATAAAAACGTTCAAATATAAAAGGTAAGCTCTCCTGAGGTATACCAGGGCCGAAATCTTTCACATAGATACAGTCCCCGGTGTATCCAAGCACAATATCTTTATCAGAGTACTTTATAGCGTTTTCTAAAAGATTTTTTACGGCTATTTTTAAATAATGCGGGTCTGCTACCCAAGTGTCTTGGCTTTTAATATCAAGAACGATATTCCTATTCTGAATAGAAAACTCTTCTTTTAGCTGATTAAGAAGCGAAACCACATCTAACTCGGTCTTTGAAATAGGTATGTTTGACTCTAAACGTGCTAAAGCCAAAAGGTCTTCTGTAAACTTGCTAAGCACATCTGTCTGTTTATAAACCTTCCTAAGGACATCAAACACCTCATCTTCTTGATAAACTCCTGTCAAAATAAACTCAATCTGGGCTTTTATATAGCTAATTGGCGTTTTAAATTCGTGAGAAACATCTGCTATAAAGTTCTTTTGAATTTTTATAGTGTTGTTTAATTTTTCTACCATGTTTTTAAAAGCCCTAAACATTATTCCGAATTCATCGCTGGAACTACTATCTGGAATGTCTATATCCATATTACCAGCGTATATATTTTCAGATATCCTTGTGATATCATCAAGCTGTTTTAATATTCTATTTAAAATTGTATATATGGTAAGTACGGAAAATATGACAACACCTATCGTAAGAACAATAAGCATATAAATAAATTGCTTTATAACCTTGTTTATCTCCCTTAACCTTCCTATTACCACAAAATACACATCCTTTGTTTTTTTGACTATGTAGGCGTAATCTTCCCCGTTCTCTTCAAAAGTACCCATTGGCTTTTTTAAAAATAGGTTTAGGATATAGTTGTTTATAGGTATAGGTTTTTCAGAATCTTCAAAAGACCCTACGCTCAGCACGCTACCATTTGAAGATAGCACAACAGCGGTTATATTTTCTGATGTAATATCGTCTATCATATCCTTTGCCTCTTTGGCAAGATCGTTTGAATATATAGAATAGAATTCTATAACGGGTTTTGCTTGATTGTTTAAATAAGTATACATGTAGTTTATCAGGATTTTATGAAGAACAAACGATGTACTAACGGCTACAAAACCCATACTTAAAATTACAAGAACACTAAAAAGGGTTATTAGCTTTAGCCTAAAACTTGATATATTTTTAAACCATAACATTAAACAACGTTAAAGGGTTTGCTTTTCTTCCTTTATTTCATAGCACTCTATTTCATCTTTTACTTTGATATCGTTGTAGTTTTCAAGCTTTATACCACATTCGTAACCTCTGGCTACCTCATTTACATCTTCTTTGAAACGTTTTAAAGACTCTATCTTACCATCGTATATTACAACGCCGTTTCTTATAAGTCTTGCCCTTTGATTTCTAACAATTTTACCCTCTAATACATAACAACCAGCTACGGTACCAGCGCCTTTTACCTTGAAAGTAGCTCTTACTTCAGCAAGACCAAGTGTAATTTCTTTCTTCACCGGAGAGAGCATACCGCTTATAGCTTTCTTTACATCGTCTAAAAGCTCATATATGATACCGTAAACCCTTATATCAACCTTCTCTCTTTCGGCGGCTTCTTTTGCTTTGGCATCTGGCCTTACGTTAAAACCAAGTATTATTGCCTTTGCGGCTTTTGCAAGCATTACATCGCCTTCTGTAATAGAACCAACGCCTTCATGAATTACCCTTATGCTAACTTCTGAGGTTTTTATATCTGACAAAGATTTTTTAATGGCTTCCAAAGAGCCTACGGCGTCGGCTTTGACTATGAGTTTAAGCTCTTTTACTTCACCTTCTTTGATTTTCTTAAATATATCATCTAAAGATATGCCAAGTTCTTTGTTTTTCTCTTGTTCTTTGGCCATTTTTCTTATTTGAGCAAGTTCTTTTGCCTGCTTTTCAGAATCTACAACCTTTAATACATCTCCAGCCTCTGGCACTTCTTCAAAGCCTATAATTTCTACAGCCATAGAAGGTGTTGCTTGTTTGACTCTATGACCAAGGCTATCCATCATAGCCCTTACTCTACCGTAAGTGGAGCCCACTACAAATATATCCCCTATCTTCAAAGTGCCTTCCGTAACAAGCACCGTAGCCACTGGGCCTTTCTGTTTATCTAATCTCGATTCTATAATAGTACCCTTTGCTTTTTTATCTGGATTTGCTTTAAGCTCTAGCATGTCTGCCACAAGCATAACCATATCAAGAAGCTCGTCAACTCCTTGCCCAGTCTTGGCAGACACGTCTACAAAAACAGTATCTCCACCCCATTCTTCTGGTATAATTCCTACTTCCGATAACTCTCTTCTTACTCTAGAAGGATCAGCACCTGGCTTATCTATTTTGTTAACCGCTACCACTATTGGCACGTTAAAAGCTTTAGCATGGTTTATAGCCTCTATAGTTTGGGGCATAACACCATCATCAGCTGCCACAACCAATATAGCAACATCTGTTACTTGAGCACCTCTAGCACGCAAACTTGTAAACGCTTCGTGTCCTGGAGTATCCAAGAATGTAATAAGCCTTCCATCCTTAGTCTTTACCATGGAAGCGCCTATATGTTGAGTTATACCGCCTTTTTCTCTTGCAGCAACGTTGGTTTTTCTTATGGTATCAAGCAGCGTAGTTTTACCATGATCTACGTGCCCCATCACCACCACTACCGGAGGACGAGGCTTTAGCTTTGATGGGTCTTCTTCTACTTCCTCTTCCTCCTCTATAACTATCTCTGGTTTTTTTATCTCAGCTAGATATCCAAGCTTTTCAGCTATTTTAACAGCCAAGTTAGGATCTATATTTTGGTTTATAGTTACTAAGATGCCTTCTTGGAAAAGCTCTTTTATAATTTGATTTGGACCCACTCCTAAAAGCTCAGCAAACTCTCTTACAGATATTACTTCAGGAATTTCTATTATCTTTATCTCTTCCTCTTTTTTTGCTTCTTCTTTTGGTGGAGGCGGCTTTTGAGGTTCTTTCTTGGGTTTTTGAGAAGGTGCTTTTGGAGGTTCTTGCTTTGTTTCAACTTTCTCTTGTTTTTCTTTTATCTTTATTTCTTCTTCTATATGTTCTTTCTTCTCTTGGGCTGGCTGCTTTTCTTCAGCAAGCTTTACTTCGGTTACATGTTCTTGCTTTGGTTGTTCTTGAGCAATCTTTTCCTCAACAACCTTCTCCATAGGTTCTACAGGCTTCTCAACAGGTTTATTTTGTTCTATCTTTTCTTCTGGTTTTACTTCTGTTGCAGGTTTTGATTCTACAGGCTTAGAAGTCTCTGAGACCACTGGCGTTAAAGGTTGCTCTTCTTTCTTTGGCTCTGATGCAACAACTTGATCTTTTGTTTCTTGTTTTACTTCTGGTTTTCTTGATGGAGCTTCTTGTTTTTTTGGTGCTTGTATTGATTTTGGTTGAACTGGTTTTTTAGAAGTTGGTTTTTGGCTTTTAGTAGATTTGATATGTTCTTTTTCTGTTTCTTTAGCAACAGTTTTTGGAGCTTCCTCAACAAGCACAACTTCGGAAAGCTCATAATACTCTATCAAAAAATCTTTATCTTCTTCTTCTATATACTGCGTAACTTGGGATATGTTTTTGCTACGCCATTCTCTAAGTACACTTTTTATTTCGTCTACTCTGTCCTCTAAACCGTAAGTTTCAACAAAATCTTTTAACCTTATACCACTTTTTTTCTTTGACATAATATTATTATACCTGAAAACCTTGAAAATTATTATACTTTATGAAGTCTAAATGGAGTCGACGGGACTTGAACCCGTGACCTCCGACATGCCATATCGGCGCTCTCCCAACTGAGCTACGACCCCTAAATAAAACTAAGTATATTTTACATCAATTTTTGTTTATTTTCAAGTTTTTCTTTCTCCTCCCTGTATATATCTTCAAAATCGCTCTTTGGGCCAGATTTAAGTTTATCTAAAAGTGCTTTTCGTCTTCTAATCTCTTCAGACACTAAAACTTTGCTTTCTTGTTTAAGAGTACCTATAAGTCGTTCGTAAGCCATAAACAACCTCCTTTCAAAATTGGTATAACTATATATATTACAAGTAAACAATTTTGCAATGATTAACTGATAAAGATTATACAAAGAGGCTGTTATTTAAATAAAAGCCCCAAAACGGGGCTAATATATGTTTATTTAAATTGCACTATCAGGGAATAAAGCTGGCTTTAAATTTGTCTAAAGCTGTTTTCAACTTAGATTTTACAGAATCATCTATAGCTTTTTTGGTCTTTAGCTCATCTAAGAGGTCTTTGAAGTTTGCATCTAAAAATCCATACAACTCCATTTCAAACTTTCTTACAGATGATACAGGTATATCGTCAAGGTAACCGTTTGTGCCTGCATATATAGCTATAACTTGCTTTTCCACAGGGATAGGGTTGTAAGGACCTTGCTTTAACAATTCTACAAGCCTTAAACCTCTATTGATGGTATCCTGAGTAGCTTTATCTAAGTCAGAAGCAAACTGCATAAAAGCTTCCAATTCCCTAAACTGAGCTAAATCGAGTCTCAAAGTACCGGCCACTTGTTTCATAGCTTTTATCTGAGCGCTACCACCTACCCTTGACACAGAAAGACCAACGTTTATAGCCGGCCTTATACCTTTGTTAAAGAGGTCTGGTTCCAAATAAATTTGGCCATCAGTAATAGATATAACATTGGTAGGAATGTATGCTGACACGTCACCAGCCTTTGTTTCTATGATAGGAAGCGCCGTCAAAGAACCTGCGCCAAGTTCATCGTTTAGTTTAGCCGCTCTTTCAAGAAGTCTTGAGTGTAGATAAAATACATCACCAGGATAAGCTTCTCTTCCGGGAGGACGTCTCACCAACAGAGAAAGCTGTCTGTAAGCTTCTGCATGTTTTGACAAGTCATCGTAAACGATTAGAGCGTGCTTACCGTTGTCTCTAAAATACTCACCTATTGTACAACCGGTAAATGGTGCCAAGTATTGCAAAGGAGCTGGGTCTGTAGCAGAAGCCACCACAACGGTGGTATATTTCATGGCACCTTCTCTTTCAAGAAGTTCTATGATACGAGCGGTAGTTGATTTCTTTTGACCTATAGCTACATATATACAATAGACGTCTGTATCTTTTTGATTTAATATGGTGTCTATAGCAACGGTGGTTTTACCTGTGGCCCTATCTCCTATTATAAGCTCTCTTTGTCCTCTACCTATTGGTATCATAGCGTCTATAGCTTTTATACCTGTTTGAAGAGGTTCGTGAACGGACTTTCTTTTTACTATACCTGGAGCGATCTTTTCTACTGGGCTTCTATGCTTTGCATTGATGGGCCCTTTGCCATCTAGTGGATTACCTAAAGGATCTATAACTCTACCTACAAGCTCTTCACCCACAGGAGCGTCCAATATTCTACCTGTACGTTTTACTATACTACCTTCTTTTATACCGGATTCTGAACCAAGTATTATGATACCAACGTTGTCTTCTTCAAGGTTAAAAGCAAGACCAGCCTCACCGCTGTCAAATTCCAAAAGCTCGTTGGCCATAACGTTATCAAGACCGTAGGCTCTTGCAACACCATCACCTACAGCATAAACTACGCCAACCTCTTCCATTTTTATGTCTGTTTCAAAGCTTTGAAGCTGAGATTTCAGTATCTCCAAAGCGTCGTCGTAAGCAAGTGTCATATCTCACACCCTTTTATCAAGGATACCCTTGATGCTGGTATTTTTACCCCGCCTTCTTTTTAGCGTGAAGGCCCTTCCAGCTGGCGGCTTTTACCTTCACACCGTTTTATAAGCTTTTAACTTTATTGGACAAATTTTGTAAAACACTTCTTACAGATGTATCAAGCACCAATCCAGAAAGCCTTAACTCAAACCCACCTATCAATGCATCGTTAACAGATATTTCCGGCTCTATTTTTCTATTTAAAACCTTTTCAACTCTTTGTATTATTTCGTCTACAAGCTCTTTTGTAGGCTCTTTAGCAAAAATAAGTTTACCTTTATAAATAGACAATATTTTTTCAGATTCGTAATCAAACAGCCTTTTAATCTCACCAACAATTCTAAGAAGGTTTAAATCAATAAGCTCATCTACAAAAAACTCTATCTCCTTTGGTATATTACCCTTTTGTATAAGACTTTTTATAAAAGCTTTTTTTTGCTCATTTGATATGAAAGGAGATAAAACAAAATCCCTAAATTTCGGTTCTTTTCTATACAGTACCCCTAAAAGCCCTAAAAAATCAGATACTGCGCTAAGAGATTCTTTATCTTTCGGGACAGAGGAAACGATCTTCTTTGCTAGCTTTCTAGCCAACTCCTTGTTTACCTTCATTTACCTAACCTCTCAAGTCTTGACTTTATGTAAGAAACTTCTACGTTTTCATCTTTAAAAGCTTCCTTTAACTTGACCTCTGCCTTTGATATCAAAGACGAGCTAAGCCCAGATATAAGCTGAGACTTTAACCTATTAGCTTCTACTTCTACCATCTCTTTACCCATCTTCTCTATGTTCTGAGCCACCATCTTTGCATGAGATAGTATTTCCTCGTATTGTTCTTTTGCAAGTATTCTTTGATTTTCAAGGGCTTTTTCATATTTCTTTCTCGCTTCTTCAACCTCTTTCTTTGCTAAGGAAACAGCCTCTCTATTGGATAAAAGCTTAGAAAGTGGCTCTTCTACTTGAGATATCAACGATTTGTAAGCTTTCTCAAACATATCTTTTATTTGCTTGCCGGCAAACTTATAAACTAAAGCAAAAAATAATATTACGTTAACAGCTTTCCATATATTTTCAAATACATAGTTAGACATAAACTTACCCCTTTATTACCTTTTCTACCAGCGATTCTACCAGAGAGTCCAAAGAAGCTTCTAAAACTTTTTTCTGTTCTTCTAGTTCTTGTTTTATCTTTTCTATTTGAGTACGATATTCAAGCTCTGCCTTTTCTTCTGCTTCTTTTAATATTCTTTGCTTCTCATCGTTTGCTTTTTTTATAGCTTCTTCCAAAATCTGCTGGGCCTCTTTTTTAGCTTTTTCCAATATCTCTTGAGCCTCTTTTAATAGCATTTCACGTTCTTTAGCAAGAGCCTGGGCTTCTTTAAGCGTTTTATCAGCTTGATCTTGTCTTTCTTTAGCTATACCAAGATACGGTTTCAAAACCATGTAATTTACTACGACCACAAAAACTAAGAAAAGGACGATCTCCACAAATAGGGTTTCATTGGGTATAATACCTATACTCATACTAAGCCTCCATCAAAATATTATTATAACATTACTCCATAGCTTTTGCACAAATTAAATACACTTATCTATAAGGATATAGTATATTATATATTATGAAAAAACAAGAACAAAATAATACACCAAGGTATGTAAACAAAGAAGGCTTGCATGAAAATGAAGTTGTAGAGACTTATCAAGCAGGTATTGAGCTTTTAGGACCAGAGATAAAATCCATAAGGAACAAGCAAACAGTATCTTTCAAAGATGCTTTTGTTAGGATAGAAAACGGCGAAGCGTTTTTACACAACTTATACATAGCCCCCTACAAGTACGCTACCATAAAACCCCCAGACCCACTTAGAAAGAGAAAGCTACTTCTTCACAAAAGGGAAATTTTAAGGCTTTTAGGAAAATCAAAGGAAAAAGGTTATACAATAATACCCATTAGCCTTTATTTTAAAAACGGCAAGGTAAAAGTGGACATAGCTCTTGTTAAAGGTAAAAAGCTTTACGACAAGAGAAAAGAGCTAAAAGAAAAAGATATAAGAAGAGAAATTCAAAGAGAATTTAAAGGGAGAGTAAAGCTCTAATGGAAAAAGAAGAGATAGTTACTGCTATAGAAAGTTTTTTATCTTCTAAGAAAAAGCCCGTTTCTTTTGGCGAACTTGCCAAGCATATACCAGTTGATAAAAAGGTTCTGAGAAAGGTTCTAAGGGAGTTAATCAAACAAGATAAAATCATCACCACCAAAGGACATTTTAGCCTAAACAGAGAATCTGTAAAAAAAGTGGTGGGCGTCGTAGAGGCAAACCCAGCAGGTTTTGGATTTTTAATACCAAAGGACGGTTCTAAAGATATATACATACCATTTTTTGAAATGCAGAAAGTGTTTGATAAAGATGAAGTGGAAGGGTATGTGGTGCTTTACAAAGGAAAAGAAGAGATAAGAATTGAAAGAGTCCTAAAGCGAGCCAGAAAAGAGTTCGTTTGCAGTATATCAAATTTCAAGAAGTGCATTGCAAATCCAGTAGATGAAAACCACTTTCACGATATAGAACTTTCTAAAAACCAATGCAAAAATATAAAACCAGACCAGCTTGTGCTTGTAAAAATAACAAAATATCCTACAAAGACTCAAAAAGCCAAAGGAAAAATAATTGAAGTAATAGGGAATCCATCTGAAAGCTTCTTGTCTTTGGAACTTTTAAAAAGAAAATACAACTTAAAAAATCAATACCCGAAAGAGGCTATAAAAGAGTTAAACTCGTTTTTAGAAAAATTTGATTTTCAAAAGGAGATATCAAAACGAAAAGACCTAAGAGCTCAGCCTTGTTTTACGATAGACCCGGTAAGAGCAAAGGATTTTGACGATGCGGTTTATCTTGAAAAAGAAGGTGATGATTACAGACTTTTCGTACATATAGCAGATGTGTCTTTGTTTGTAAAATTCGGAGGTGCGCTTGACAAGGAAGCATACGAAAGAGGTACCACAGTTTACCTTCCAGGAGAAGCCATACATATGCTTCCAGAAGAGCTATCTTCAAACCTTTGTAGCCTTGTGCCAAATGAAGATAGATTTTGTCTTAGCGTGGAGATGGTTTTTGATAAAAGCGCAAAACTAAAACATTACGAGATATACGAAAGCGTTATAAACTCAAAGGCAAGGCTTACCTACGACCAAGCTTTGGATATAATAACTGGTAAAATCAAGCCGCCACTTCCCAACATAAGAGAAACGCTAATTGAAATGGAAAATCTTTACAGAAAAAGACATAAGATAAGATGGGATTTGGGAAGTATAGATTTTGACCTACCAGAAGCTGAGATCGTAATAGACGAAACGGGTGAACCAAGTGCCATAATACCCTACGAAAGACATATAGCCCATAGGATAATAGAAGAATTTATGGTATCCGCCAACGAAGTAATAGCAACCTTTATGAATGAAAAATCAGATTTAGGCTTTTACAGAGTTCATGAAAAACCAAATAAAGACAAAGTCCAAAACCTTCTAGATATATTATCTGGACTTGGATACAAAACCACAATGCCAGAAGATTTTGAGCCAAAGTTCTTTCAACGAATTATAGAACATTTTGAAGGAAAAGAGGAGGAGTTTTTGGTAAGATTTTTAACCTTAAGAAGCATGCAAAAAGCCAAGTACTCACCCATAGATATAGGACACTTCGGCCTTGCATCAAAACATTATACCCACTTTACCTCTCCCATCAGAAGATATCCAGATATTATAGTACATCGCATAATAAAATCTATCTTAAAGAAAAAAACTTTAGCTTTTAATATGGCCTACCTTGAAGAAGCGGCGATACATCTTTCCGAAAAAGAACGTTTAGCTGACAAAATTGAATACGAAGCTATAGATTTCTTAAGGGCAAGGTTTATGAAAGATAAGATAGGAGAGATATTTGAAGGCATTATCACCGGTATAATACAAAACGGTATCTTTGTACAGATAAAAACGATATTGGCCGAAGGGTTCGTAAGCATAAGCTCTATGGAAGGCGATTTTATCTACGACCAAGAAAACCACAGGTTTATAGATGCCAAAAGCCACAAAACTTACAGATTGGGAGATAGTGTAAAAGTAAAAGTCATAAAAGTAGATGAGCAAAAAGGAAAGATAGATTTCGAGATAGTAGAAGAATTTATATAAAATAAAAATGGCGGTAGGAGGATTCGAACCTCCGACCTAAGACTTATGAGATCTCCGCTCTAGCCCCTGAGCTATACCGCCTTTATATTACTTCGAAGATAACCAATTTATTATAGCTTCTCTTTCTGATGCTGGCAAAGCCATAGCCGGTCTGCAGTGAGATATAGCTGCTACAAGCTCTTTTTTCTTGCCAGCAAACTTTGTATGAAGCTCTTTAGCAGATGGGGCCCTTTTGCCGTTATGGCACTGCATACAATGCATTTCAAATATCTTTTGAGGGGTCACGGCAAAAGCCCCAAAACTTACCGTAGCCAAAAGTCCTAAAGTCAAAGCTAAGTTTCTCATATATATAATATATTACATTTTCTTAGCTTTTTCTATAGCTTCATCTATGCTTCCTACCATATAGAAGGCGTTTTCTGGTAAGTCATCGTATTTTCCGCTCAATATTTCTTTAAAGCTTCTTATTGTATCTTCAAGCTTTACGTAAGAACCAGGCATACCGGTAAATTGTTCTGCTACGTGAAAGCGTTGCGATAAAAACTTTTGTATACGACGAGCCCTGTTTACTATAGCCTTATCTTCATCGGATAATTCTTCCATACCAAGTATGGCTATAATTTCTTGAAGTTCTTTGTATCTTTGTAGTATACGCTTTACTTCCATAGCCACGTTGTAATGCTCTTGACCTACAAACTCTGGAGCCAAATATTTAGATGTGGACTCAAGGGGATCTATAGCTGGATATATACCTAGCTCTGTTAACCTACGAGCCAAAACAGTAGTAGCATCCAAATGGGCAAATATAGAGTAAGGAGCTGGGTCTGTGATGTCGTCAGCCGGCACGTAAACTGCCTGTACAGAGGTTATAGAGCCTTTTTTGGTAGAAGTAATACGCTCTTGCACTTCACCAACGTCTGTGTTTAGCGTAGGTTGGTATCCAACGGCAGATGGCAATCTTCCCAAAAGCGTAGAAACTTCAGAACCAGCTTGCACAAATCTAAATATGTTGTCTATAAACGTCAAAACATCTTGACCCTGGATATCTCTAAAATATTCAGCCATTGTGATGCCTGTTTGAGCCACTCTAAACCTAACGCCCGGTGGCTCGTTCATCTGCCCATAAACCATAACGGTATAAGGTAAAACACCAGAGTCTTTCATTTCATGCCAAAGGTCGTTACCTTCACGGGTGCGCTCACCAACACCTATAACAACAGAATAACCTTTGTGAAATTTTGCTATATTGTGTATCAACTCTTGCATTAAAACAGTTTTACCAACACCAGCACCACCGAACAAACCTACTTTACCACCCTTCACATAGGGCTCTAACAAATCTATAACTTTTATACCGGTTTCAAGTATTTCTACCTTTGTGGATTGTTCTGTAAGAGGTGGTGGATCTCTAAACATAGGCCAATGGTCTGTGGCTTTTACATCGCCAGCTTCATCAATGGGTTGTCCTACTACATTAAAAACTCTTCCCAATATTCCATCACCAACTGGTATCTTTATAGGGCCACCTAAATATTGAACTTTGGCACCTCTTTGTATACCGTCCGTAGGTCCCATAGCTATAGCTCTTACTCTTTTTTCTCCGATGTGCTGAGCCACTTCTAAGTAAAGCTTTTCAGTAAGCCATTCGTCGTTGTCCCCCATAAATCTTCTGTCCATAACAAGCCCGTGTCTTATTGGGGGGAGTTCTTCTGTGTCAAATTCTACGTCTAAAACCGCTCCTATTACTTGAACCACTTTTCCTTCTTTCATACCTGCCACCTTTTAAAAGTTTTTACTATTATAGCATGTTTATATTTTGAAATCAACAAAAGCCGGCGATGGGACTCGAACCCACGACCTAGGCATTACGAATGCCTCGCTCTGCCGACTGAGCTACACCGGCTATAGATTATTTTTTGGAGTTTCCAGGAGATTGCTGTTTTACTTGTGGTACAACCGCTGGCGGAGGAGTAGCTTGAGCCACATTTTGATAAGAAGGCGCCATCGAAGAACTTCTTATCTGAAGCTCTGGCACAGATTGAGAGGAGTTGTAGAGCAAATCGCTTATTATTTGAGTAGGTATAGATGCGTGAGCTGTGGCTACCACTAGGCCGTTTGAGGCATCTATTATTCTGGCATTTACAGATGTTGAGTAATCACCTACAGAATATGTGCCCACCAATACATAACCTATCTTGTATTCTTTTCTTAAATTATTTATATTTCTTGATAAATAAAATTCACCTTCTGGATTTATGAGCATAAAGGTTTGAGCCCTTATATCTATAACCGCCATATTCTTCCTTTGAAGTTGGGATATCAAATCTTCAGATAAAAGCCTTCCAAAATCGGTGGTTTGATGTAATTTATTTAAATCAACTATCACAGATACGCCTATTGGAGCTCTTATAGGTGTAAGCTCACTACAAACCAACTGATTTGCTATATACTTAGCCATCTCATCCACACTTGTTATTGGCTTTTCATGGCCCATCATACATGATTTATAATAATATTCTCTGCTATAAGATTGTTGTATGTAAGCTGGTTGATTTGACGCTGGTACCTTAGGCTCAGCTGCCACTCGCTTTTGATATATTGTCTGGTATATAACTTGATGGGTATCTTTCTCACCACCAAAAGCCAAACACAAAACCCCAACCAATCCTAATACAAATATAAAATTTTTCATAACTACTATTATAATACACAAACTACAAATATAGTGTATTAGTTCAATACACAGCGAAACAGATAACCAAAAAATTATAACACATTTTCAGGGTCATGTAATTAATTCCTCACTAGAGGTATTAACGCAGTCTTACAATGCTATAATATTATATTATGAGAATTGGTATAATAGGCGATGGACAGCTTGCCATGATGAGCGTTATGGAAGGACTCATGATGGATATAGATTTTGCTGTCTTATCTTTTGAGGGAGATTCCCCAGCCTCTCACGTAACTAAACATGTTTTCAAAGAAAATGAAGTGGAAGAGTTTGCAGCTTTTAGTGATGTGATAACCTATGAGTTTGAGCATTTTGATAAAAAGATATTTGATTGTAAAAAACTACTTGATAAACTTTATCCTGGCGTAAAACCAATAGAGTTAAAACAAAACAGACTTTTAGAAAAAAAATTCTTGAAAGACCACAACTTCCCAGTGGTTCCTTTTTACGAAGCTAAAAATAAAGACGAACTTTTTGAAATAGTAGAAAGTTTGAACAAAGAAGTGGTGGTAAAAACAATATCAAACGGCTACGATGGTAAAGGGCAGTATACAATACACACAAGAGACGATTTGCAGCTTTTAAAAGATAAGTTAAAGGACTCTAAAGATACATTTTTAATAGAGGAGTTTTGTTATTTTGATTTTGAAATGTCTTTAATAGCTGGTATATCAAAAGATAGGATCGTTTTCATGCCAATGACAAAAAATATACATAAAAACGGTATATTGCTGTACAACCATACAGATGTTTTTACAAACGAGGTACAAGAAAAAGCCAAGGCTATAACCTCAAGGCTTTTAAAAGCTCTTGGTATAAAAAAAGGCGTTTTAGCGGTGGAGTTTTTCGTAAAAGCTAAAGACGTTTATATAAACGAATTTGCTCCAAGAGTCCACAATACTGGACACCACACGTTAAACGATGCCGAATATTCCCAGTTTGAACTGCTTTTAAGAACAATGTTAGACATGCCAATATACTCCCCTTCTCTTATAACCCAAGGGGGAATGATAAACATAATAGGCAATATCAATCTTACAAAAGAACTAAAAGATAGCATATTGTCCTTAGAAGGCTCTAGCCTTTATTGGTATAGAAAAACACCTAGGGATGGCAGAAAATTAGGACATATAAACGTTGTTGCAAAAGACGTGGAAGAGGTAAAGGCTAAGCTTAGAAATTTATCTAAACTTTTATACCCTTCATTAAATATATGGTAAAATTATAGACTTATGAAGACATCTATAATAAGCTCAAAAGCTGAAATAGGTTTAAATGTAGAAATAGGGGAATTTTGCATCATAGAAGATGGTGTAAAGATAGGAAACAACGTAAAGATAAAGAACAAAGTACTTATAAGAAAAGGCACCATCATAAAAGACAACGTAAAGATATACGATGGAGCCATAATAGGCGAAGACCCTCAACATCTAAAAGATAACGGCGAGGGTTCTATCGTAGAAATAGGTGAAAATACCATTATAAGAGAATACGTCACAATACATAGAGGAACCACTTTTGATAAGAAGAAAACTACAATCGGTGCAAACGTTTTTCTTATGGCTTATACGCACGTAGCTCACGATTGTGTGGTAAAAGATGGTGTCATTATGGCGAATTGCGCTACGCTGGGGGGACATGTAGAAGTAGGCGAGTACGCTTTTGTAGGAGGGCTTTCGGCAGCTCATCAACACACAAAAATAGGGGCCTATGCTATGGTGGGTGGACTCAGCGGAGTATCTTTGGATATTCCACCCTTTGTAAAAGCGGCTGGCCCTCACGCTAAGCTTTATGGAATAAACACGATAGGTCTGGAAAGAAGAGGTTTTTCCAAAGAAGATATAGAGATTATAAAGCATGTTTATAAAATAATTTTTAGAAGCCAAAAGCTAAAAAAAGATGCCATTGAAGAAGTCCTCTCTTTATACAAGGACAACAAGTATGCCCTTATGTTTGTGGATTTTATTAAAAGCTCAAAACGTGGCGTAGCTAGAGAAGAAAGATGATATTTAAAAGGAGGTATATAGTATGAACAACAGAAAAGACAGGATGATAGAAGAGTACATTCACGATCCTTACTTTAACAAAGAAAAGTACGAAGAGCCGTCTGTATGCGAAGTGTGTGGAGTGGTCTTTAGGGACGGAACATTTAAGTGGGAAGAAGCTCCAAAAAATGCAAAAAAGATGATATGTCCAGCCTGCAGAAGAATTCAAGATAAGTATTACGGTGGTATAGTAGAGTTAAGCGGTGATTTCCTAAAAACTCATAAAGAAGAAATAATGAATCTTGTAAGAAATGAAGAAGAAAAAGAGAAAAATCTAAGACCCTTAGAAAGGATAGCCCTAATAGAGGAAAACGGCGACAACATAACAATCAAAACCACTTACGAGCATATAGCAAGACGCATAGGAGAAGCTGTACACAAAGCTTACAAAGGCAAACTAGAGCTACAATATCAAGAAGGGGCTCATTTTCTAAGGGTAAAATGGCATAGAGATTAACACTTAAGCGTTTTCGTAAAAGCCTATATTTAGATAGCGATCTTGTCTTTTTTGCACTATCTCGTTTATATTGTATTTCAATACTTCGTTTAGGGCTTTTCGTAAGAAGAACTTTACATTAAAAAACGTAAGCCTATGAGACATATGAGCCCCGCAGTAGGGCTCTGGTATTATACAATCTATTACACCTAGCTCATACAAATCCTGAGCTGTTATCTTAAGAGATTTTGTGGCCTCTTGGACTTTTGACTGATCTTTGTAGAGAATAGCCGCACAACCTTCTGGTGATATTACAGAATACCAAGCGTTTTCAAGCATAAGCACTTTATCGGCCACCGCCAAAGCTAAAGCACCACCAGAACCACCTTCTCCTATTATGATGGTTATAATATGTGTTTTTAGACTTCCCATTAACTCTATGCTTGTGGCTATAGCTTGGGCTTGACCTCTTTCTTCAGCCCCTATACCAGGATAAGCACCTGCCGTATCCACAAAAGTTATTACCGGTATTTGAAATTTCTCAGCTAGCTTCATTATCCTCTGGGCTTTTCTATAACCCTCTGGATGAGCCATACCAAAGTTTCTATATATCTTATCCTTCGTATCTCTTCCTTTTTGATGTCCTATTATGCATACGCTTTTGTTGTAAAACTTCGCAAACCCAGATATTATGGCGGGGTCATCTCCATAGCATCTATCCCCATGAAGCTCTACAAAGTCCTTAAAAATAGCTTTTATATAATCTAAAGTCTGAGGCCTTTCGTTGTGTCTTGCTATGCTTACTCTATCCCACGGGCTTAAATTTTTACAAAACTCTTTTGATATTTGTTTTAATTCTCTTTGAAAAGCTCTCAACTCTTTTTCTACATCTGTTTTACCTTGTTTGTAAAGTATTTTAAGCTGGTCTATTTTTGTTTTTAGTTCTTGTATATCTTTTATAGTCATTTCTTGCCCCTTCTATAAGATTTTCTATAACCTGTTTGTTTAATGGCGTTTTTTATCCACTCCGACATTGTTTTCGTAGAAACGTAAGCATCCTCTGGTATTTCTTGGTTTAACTTCTCCGCTAAAGATTTTGCAAAAGCAATTTGTTTTTCTGTAGGAGGTGCATAGCCATTGGTGTTTTCTTCGGTTTTCTCCTCTTTCTTAGGGTTATGCTCTTCTATAAAAGCTTTTATAGTTTCATAATCCGTAGAATGGGGCGGTTTTATATTCTTTGCCCTTGCCAAAGACCTTGCAAATTCTATCATCTTCTTTGTAGCCATCGGCACTCTTTTCATTTCTACAAACTTAAGCCTATCTATGTTATCTGATACAAATTCTTTTATGTTGTGCATAAACCTTATATAACCCTCTTTTGATTTTCGCTCTTTGTATATTCTTTCCAGCTCTTCTTCCCATGTGGTAGTCATCTCTGGTTTAGATACATCGCTATCTCTTAGAGATTTTATAAGCTCCTCTCCTTTTAACGTAGGCAATAAAGATTTATCTACTCTTGATATGTACTTTCTTTCTAAAAGCGTCTCTATTATAGAAGCCCTCGTAGCCGGGGTACCAAGACCTAGCTTTTCCATAACTCTAAGGAGTGTACCTTCTGTGTAAAGAGCTGGTGGCTTGGTAAACTTTTGTAAAGCTTCCAAAGATTTTTTGCAAACCCTATCATCTGGTTTCAGGCTTTTAATATAATCAAAATCTATATTCTTGGATATACCGCTGTTTATATCTTCATCTTGAGACAAGTCTGCCAAGGTTTCCTTGTAAGGTTTATATAAAGATAAATATGTCTTTTGATACTCTTCCTTCGTTAACGTTTCTATATTTATGTTTGATATAAAAGCAAACTCGCCCAAAAGCGTTTTTATAGTAATAATAGCGTATTCGTAAGGTTCCATAAAAGCGCCCACAAATCGCCTAAAAACAAGGTTGTATATATTTTTTTCTTCAACAGAAGCATCTTCTGGTATAGGTCCAAAAGGTATTAAAGCATGATGGTCTGTAAGTTTTGAGCTATCAAATACCCTCTTACCAACTTTGTTTATATTCTTTGATAAAAATTCGTAGGTATCTTTATCAACCAGCTTCTTTAAAATATTTTTAACAAGATTTTTGGTTTCTTGATCCTCTCCAAGATAGTTTGAGTCTGTTCTTGGGTAAGATAAACACTTGTAAGATTCGTAGAGCTTCTGAGCTATATTTAACGTTCTCATAGAAGAGTATCCATATATTCTGTTGGCTTCTCTTTGCAAAGATGTCAAAGAGTGTAAAAGCGGTGGATTTTCCTTTCTTTTAGTGATTTTTACATCTTTTACGATACCCTCTTTAACTTTTTCTAATTTTTCCATTATTTGATCTTTTGATTCTTTTAAAAGCGGTGTAAAATACTTAGACTTTGGAGCGCTTGTGATCTTTTCTGGTTCTTCCTCTTCTAAAGCGTCTTTCAACGTTTTATAAATTTTCTCTTGAACTTTGTCTAACACTAAAAATCCTGTATAAGATTTAGATGTGGTATCTAAACAATCATTACAATCAGAAGTCTTAAATGGACTAAAGATAGCTTTTATTACATAGTATTCTTTGGGTATAAAATCCTTAAACTCTTTGTATCTATCCACTATAAGCTTTAGGGTAGGAGTCTGTACCCTACCCACAGACCATACGCCACCCCCTGCTTTTACCGTCATAAGCCTTGTAAGATTTATACCCACTATCCAATCAGCGTGGGAACGAGCCAAAGCAGAGTAATATAAGCTATCAAACAACGAAGCATCTTTTAAATTTTCCATCTCCCTTATAATGACTTCTTTTGTAAGAGCATCTGATGTCCAAAACCTTTTTACAGAACCTTTAAAGTGGTTTAACATCAAAATAAGCCTTGCTATCAACTCACCTTCTCTTCCGGCATCTGTGGCGATCACTACTTCGTCTACTTCTTTTAAAAGCTTAGATATCACTTTAAACTGATTTGAAGTTTTATCTATAACCTTATATTTGAAAGTCTCCGGTAGTATTGGAAGTGTTTCTAAGCTCCACTTTCTTGGGGCTATCTCATCGTCTATCTCCACCAAATGCCCTATGGCCCAAGTGATATATAAGTTTTTTTCTTCACATTCAAAATAACCTTTCTTTGAAGCATCCTTATTTAGGCTTTTACATAAAGCCGAAGCTATATCTCTTGCTACAGATGGTTTTTCAGCCAATATAAGTCTTTTCATAACTATTATGCTAAGAGGCTATCTATGCGCTCTTTTAATATTGTAGTGGTAATCTCTCTTATTATAGCCTTTATATCTTCTTCTTTTATAGCTGTTTCTATTTCTTTTGTGGCTATATTCATAATTTCATTTCTCATGTTGTTTACTATTTCGTTGACGCTGTTTAGCATAAGCGATTTTATATCCTCAGTAGCTATTTGAGATTGAATAGCGTCTTTTGCAAGCTCTTTAAAATCTATACCAGACAAAGACTCTCTTACAGAATTCCTTATCTCTTCCTTTAGTACATCTACTATAATATCTTTTAAATGGCTTTTTGAAGAATCCATAGCCAAAACCTCCGATATTTTATCTAATCCTTTCTTAGCCTTTCTTGAACTAATATTATATTCTGATATAAGCTTTAAAACTATTGTTTTTAAAGAATTTTTTATCTCTGTTTTTATAATGCCCACTTTTTTGACAATAGGAATACGGCTTATATCTATAGGAAACATATCATCTAAGACAATGATAACAGGTATATCTGCATTTTGATACATGTTTATAAGCTCTCTTGCCGCCGATACGCCTTCTGTGGTATCGTATATTATGATATCTGAATTAAGTATATCGTCTTTATTTATTTGTTCTGGCGAAAATATTTTTATATAAGCTATATCTTCTAAAGCTCTTTTTATGTTGTCTAATAGCTCTTTATCTCTTGATATTACAGATATTTCAACACCTGTATGAGGCTCCTGAGAATGTCCATAGTTTCTCTGGCTTTTTAAATGGTGTTCGTTTATGGATTCATTTCTTGAAGCATTTATATTTGATGCAATCGTAAGTTCTTTGTATTTTTTTATAAGTTCTGGTAAAACAGACAGCTCTCTGTCCCTTGATATAATGATTTTACCAGGTATTTTTAGATTATCTGGGTCTATGGGGAAAAGGTCATCCATCAGCACAATGTATTTTGAGTTTCTATAAGCTTTTTCAAATAAAGAGTTTAAATCGTTTTCAGACACAAGACCAGATACCGCATCGTAAATTATTATATCTATATCTTTTGGTGCATTTCTTATAGCTTCCTCGCCGTTTTTCACAAAAATAACGTTCTCTCCCGAAAGAAGATATTGTAGCTTTTCTATTAAAAGCCTATCAAAAGACGATACCAAAATCTTCATGACTTGCTCTCCTTAGAGCGTTCTTTTGCATAACTTAATATTATGTCTATTATACGCTTCGCTTCTTCTGAGCTTTCCTGGGGTATTATCTTTGCCGTGGCTATGGTAAGCCTTAACGCCTTCAACCTTTCTATCAACTCTTCATCCAGATAATCTACAAAGGTTTTCCTAAGACTCCACACTATCCATGTTGCTATTGCAAGCCCTATCAAAAACATACCAACGGCTATGGGTGTCCTAAAAAGCTCTGTCATAATATCGCCAAAACTCGTTATCTTTATGCCTACTATTATTGTATCGTTTCCTATCTTCTGGGTAGTCCCATGAAATAGGTTTTGGTCTATAGGGTGGTTTATAAGGTTTGTAGATTTTATAACACCGTTCGGAGTCCTTACAACCACCACCATATCGTCGCCGTATGGTAGCACTATTTGATTTGAGTTTGATTTTATACTGTACAGAGCCATTGCCATATCTTTTGATATGTGTTCTTCTTTTGTGTAATAATAATAGTCTGAAGCTATATAAAAACTCCCCACTATAAAAAATATTGCACAAAACATGGCAAAAAGCGATGTAAAGAGGTTCATATCATATTCCCCCTATCGTGATATTCTCCACCAACACAGATGGAGACCCTACGTGTCCAAAAAATCTAAAGTCGTTTCCTACCAATTTTATTTTTTTTAAAAGCTCAAGAAAGTTCGAGGCCACAGTTACTGCCCTTATAGCGTACATAGGTTTGGCATTTTTATAAACAACGCCAGAAGCACCCAAAGAAAAGTTTCCAGAAATAGGATCCGCCATGTGAAGACCCATAAGCTCTGTGATGTATACACACTCTTCATAAGCACCTAGAAGGGTCTCTAGTGAATTATCTTTAGGTACCAAGTAAAAGTTGTGAATACCAGTTTGTGGTACAGATTTATAACCAGCCCTTACGCTGTTGGCAGTAGACTCTTGGTTGGATTTTTTAGCTGTGTATATGTTGTGTAAAAACATCTTAAAAACGCCGTTTTCCACAACTATATTTTTTTGGGTTGGATTTCCGTCTGCATCAAAGCGAGAGCTTCCCAAAGCCCTGTTTATAGTACCGTCATCTATTATGCTCACCTCTTCACTGGCTATTTGCTCTTGTAGTTTATCTTTTAACATAGTTTTATTTTTTACAAGAGAATCTCCTAAAAACACGCTGGAAAATGCCCTTAGCAAAGATACCATACTATCTGGTGAGAAAACTACCGGCAACGACTTTGTTTCAAAGCTTTTAGGATTAAGAAGACTTACCGTATTTATAGCTATTTCCTTTGAAAGTAAGTCAAAATCCAAATCCTCATAAAATCTACTGGCTATATAAGAACATCCAGATGATGTATCTTCACCATCTTTAGCTATAGCACATCCCATCACAAAGAAACCGCTCAGCGTTTCTTCTATTTTTACTCCGTAGGAGTTTTCCATAAGATAAGAATACGTAGATTCTGTGTAAGATAAGTCTCTAACCAAAGCTATGCGAGGATCGTAAGATTTTATCTTGTCTTCTGTCTCTAAAAGTTTGTTTATCTTTGTCTGCCTATCCTTAGAAAGGCCTTCTTTATCAAAGAGCTCAATTTGATTTTTATTTTCTTTTTGTTCTTTTAAAAGCTCAAAAACATCTTCTTTCTCTTGGGACATAGCTATATCCATCGCTATTTTAGTGCAGTCTTCTATGTCCTTTCTAGTGAGCTTCGTAGTATAAGAAAATCCCATTTTTCCATCTTTTATAACCCTTATACCCAAGCCCTGTTCTTTTGAGGCTTCCACCCTATCTATAGCCTTATCCTCTATGTCAATCTTTACTTTGTTAGACTGACTTACATATATCTCAAACTCAAATCCTTCTTTTATGACATTCTTTACAATAGCTTTTATGTCTTCCATAGTTTTATTATAAACTAAATTTTATCAAAAAATAAGCAAGAGTTATAAATATGATTATATAGTCAACATTTTCACCAAATATTCATAAATTTGGCTTTATATTTATAACATCAACCTTAAGGAGGTATTGATATGAGGAAAATAGCAAAGGCAGTATTAGGAGTTGCTCTTTTGTCTGGAGTTGTGTTGGCACAACCAACAGCTTCCAAGGAAACCAAATCCCAGGAAAAATTTGAACATGTAAAGGCTCGCATTCTTCACATGATTGACAAGAGAATGGATTTCCTACAAAAACACAAAGCTTGCGTAGAAAAAGCTCAAAACTGGAAAGAGTTAAGAGCCTGCAGACCCCACAGAAAAATGTGGCATAAACCTATGAAAAAGATGGAGAAAAAGTAAATTATTACAAGCCGCGGTTTACCCGCGGTATCATAAAAAAATGTTTTAAAGATATTAAATTTTATATAAAGGAGGTTAAATATGAATCTTAGAAGCGCTAGATTTGCTAGAATGGCTAGTATAGTCGGTCTATCGGCTGTGCTTTTTTCCTGTGCGCAAACTGGTCAATATAGCTTATCTCCAGCCGGCCAGCAAGGTGCAGCTGTAGGTGGTATCCTTGGTACAACAGCGGGGGTAATGCTAGACCAATCAAACAGATGGCGTGGCGGTGTAATAGGCGGTGTAATGGGTGCTATATTAGGCGGTACTCTTGGCCAGATAGCAAACCAAGCTGCTCAACAAGCGGCTACTCAAAATCAGCCAGTCCAATATTCAAATGGCCCTCAAACAATTCAAGCATTACCCCAAGGGCAAGCTCCAAACGGCTGCCAAACTGTAACCACAAAGTACTACGAACATGGACAATTGATAAAAACAGAAACCAGAGAGGTTTGCCCAGGTCAACAGTAAAATTTAAACTTAAAAAGCGGGTAAAAAAACCCCGCTTTACTTTTAACAGCTTCTATGTAACGTTTTGGTATTTCTTAATCTTTGATAAAACAGATTTGACATAACCCCAGTTGTCTGCATTTATACCGTTGTAAGCCTTTATAGCAGTGGGCCAATTTCCATACTTTTGAAAATCTCTAGCCAGTATAGCAGCACCAGCTTCTATGTTGGTATCTACATCAAACAGTTGGTTTTTATCTTTTATATTTAGCTCTTTCATTATATCTACGTTGTGATCGTAGTTTACCTGCATTAGCCCTCTATCCGTGGTGCCATCTTTGTTGTGATTTACGGAGTAGGGATTAAAAGAAGATTCTTGATCTATGATAGCGTATATAAGTTCTTTGGGAATATGGTATTTGGAAGAAGCCTTATCTACCGCTTGCTCTATTTGACTTTTAAGGTCTTTTGGCAAACTATCAAAGCTATATCCTATAGCTTCTTTTGTGTTATCTGTGATGAGATGTTTTAAGTTGTTGTAGTGTTCATTGTCTGGAGGAGGAGGATGAGGAGGAAGTAGAAGGATCTTGATTAGCACTAACCATATCAAAAAATTTAAACATCTCTATTAAAGAAGAGTTGTCTGACATAAAACCGTCTTTCACAAAAGGAATAAACTTTGATTTGGTTTCTTGAGAGTTTTCTGATTTTAACGCATCTTCAAAAGAAGGTACATCTTCTTTTATCGTTTTAACAATTCTCTCTTGATTACCGCCTTTTAGAAAATTTGTTAAGTCCTCTATCCTCATAATCTTATTTTATCTCTTTTAAAAACTCTAGAATCTTTTTCTTTTGGCCCGGTTCTTCTTCTCCTTTTTTGTTTACTATGTGTAGAGCTTTTAACAACAACTTTTTGGCTTCTTTTGGTTGCCCTAACATAAGTTTTATCATACCAAGATGTTGTATAATTACAGAATCTTTTGAATTTAGCTTGTAAGCTTCTTCTTCATATTTTAAAGCCTTTTTATAGTCATGCAAAAGGAAATACCCATAAGCCAAACTATCAAGATAGGACGGGTTTTTAGGAGAAAGTTCCACGGCTTTTTTCACATACTTCATCCCTTCTTTTATATCTTTGTTGTAAATAAGCATAGTATAACCTAAGTAATTTAGCATATCTGCATCGTTTGGCTTTAGCTCAACTACCTTTTTTAAATCATTTATCTCGTTGTCTATTTGATGTAGCTTATCTTCAATCATAGCTCTTATAAAATAGCTTCTATAATCATGAGGATTTAGCTTTATAGATTGATCTGCGTATACTTTTGCCATTATGTAATGACGATGGCTAGCCGCTATTATAGCCTTAAATATGTAAAGTTTTGAGCTTAAAGGATTGAGTTTTAAACCTTTCTCTATATAAGGCATGGCCTCGTTGTATTTACCTTCGTCTATTAAAATACTTGCTATTCTTTCGTATAGCTTTGGATTTTTCTTATCTATTTGAAGAAGCTTTTTATATACTTCAAGGGCTTTCACAGGTTTATGAGCAGCTTCCAACGCTAGTCCGTAAAGGTAAGCGATGGGTTTATTGTTTGGATTTTTTTTATACAAAGGAGCTAAAACCGATATAGCCTTATCGTATCTCATGCTTTGGAGCAACGATACCGCATACTGATACTGATAGTTTGGATTATTCTTATTTAGTTCTGCAAGTTTTTTATATATATCAGAAGCTTTGTAACTAAGGCCTAACTTAAAAAATAGGTTGCCTAATCGCTCCAATGCACTTATATTTGATGGGTCTTTTTTTAGTATATCTTCGTAAAGTTTTTCTTCGTCTTGATATTTGCCCTCTTGATCGTATATACTTGCCAACGTGTCTACGGCTTCATCAAAGTTTGGTTTTAACTCTATAGCTTTTTTAAGGTCCTCTATTGCCTTTTCTTTGTTTTGCTGTGCAAGTTCTATACGTGCTCTAATATAGTAAAATATCTCTTTCCCGTTTTCGTTTTTAAAAGCTAAAAACCTATTTAGAATATCTTCGGCCTTTTTTATCTCTCCATCGTGTATGTATGTGGTTATAAGATTTAGAGCAAAGAAATTGTCCTGAGGAAATTTGCTTAGCGCTTCCTCCAATATCTTTTTTGCGTTTTCATGGTCTTTAGCCATGGTATAAAGAGTGTATAAATCTATATAAGGTCTTTTTAGATCTGGATACCTATCTTTGTAAAGCTTTGCCACGTAGATAGCACCTTCTAAATAATGGGCTCTTACGTACATACTTATAACATCTTCAAACACGCTTGGGGTTGGAAGTTCCTTCAGCGCTTTTGAGCAATAAGGATAAGCTTTCTGAGGGTTATCTATGTAATAATGACACATCGCATAATCAAAATATGGGTTTGCCAAACCTAAAGAGCTTGCAAACAAAAGTGATAAAAATATTTTTCTAAACATATTAACCCTCTGTTTTAAATATGTACAAAGGATAAGTACTTTGTCTTAATATCCTTAGAGCTTCAACACCGCCAAATATCCTTTCCAAAAGCTTAGGCCTTTTTGAGGCTACAAATATAATATCTGGGTTTATCTTGTTGGCAAATTCTTCCAACGTTTTAGCTACATCTTTGTCATTTATTATTTCATATGAAAAGCTGTAAAATTCAGAAAACTTATTTTTTATATCGTTTAGTTTTTTTAGTTTTGCATCGTTTATGCTTTGTTCTAACGTTTGAGATACGTCTGGAGATATCTGAATGTTTATACCTTTATCCACATGTAGTAGTGTAATCTTTGGTTTTAGGCTTTTAAAAGTATCAAATATAAAATCTAGCATCTTATCGCATATGTTGGTAAAATCGTAAGCCACAAGAAGGTGATCTAATTTCTCTATCTCCTTAGCTTTTATCACTACCGAGCTAACCTTAGAGTTCTTAACAACATCTTCAGTAGTGCTGCCCACCAATATTTTTTCTATAAGGTTTTTACTGTGTCCACCTAAAAATATACCGTCCATATTGTTGTTTTCGGCTTCTTGGGATATTATCTCAGCAAACGGTGTATCTACTATTACTTTTGGATTAGCTTTAACAGGTTGAAGATATTCTACCAAGGCGTTCAATTTTTCCAAAGCTAAATTTTTCGCGTTTTCTTCAGCTTTTTGGATAATATCCATATCTACTATGTCTATAGAAAGACCTTCTGGGTATGGAAGGTATGTAAAAGGTGCTATTATATGAAGAAGCTCTAACTGAGCATCTAGTTTTGTAGCAAAGACTTTTGCGCTTCTTATCACTAAATTTGTGATATCTGAAAAATCAACGCTTACAAGATACTTCATAGCTAACCCCCACATTTTTTTGCACTACCTCAAGCATCCAATCGTGTATTAAACCGTTAGAAGCCACTATATCGGTAGGACTTTTGAGGCCGTTGGTTAAAGAATAAGTCCCACCTGCTTCTAAAAGCACTATTAAAGCTCCCGATATATCCCATGGGTGAAGCTCAAATTCCATAAGCCCATCAAATATACCCTCTGCTAAAAAGCATATATCAACCGCCGCGGCACCGGGGCGCCTCATAGATGCGGCTTCTATAAAAAGCTCCTTTGAAGCTTGAAGATAGCTGTTTAAATCTCTTTTTGAACGAGATGGAAACCCATAACATATGTTGCAGTGCTTTAATATACGCCTACTGCTAACTCTTATAGGTTTCCCATTTTTAAAAGCTCCCAAACCTTTTGCTGCAAAGTAAAGTTTATCAAAGTAAGGCAAGTAAACCGCTCCAGCTATAGGCTCATCTTCATAAGCAAGCCCTACTGAACATGCGAATATAGGAAAGCCCATGAGATAATTTTTTGTACCATCTAGGGGATCTATATACCACTTATAAGGGCTGTTGTTTATAGAAGCTCCCTCTTCACCGACTATTTGATGGTCTTTAAACGTTGAGTTTACGTACTCTACTATCTTTGATTCGGATGTTTTATCAACAAAACTAACAAAATCTTTTTCGGCTTTTTCCTCTATATCAGATATTTGCACACTACCAAAATACTCTTTTAATACTTCTCCGCCTATTAAAGCTGCGTTTTTTGCCACATCTAAAAATCTACCTATATCATCCATATTGATTTATTTTATCATGCTTTTGGCTTTTAAAAGCATAAAACAAGAATGCTCCAAAGCCCCAGTGTAAGCGTAAGCTTCCATAAGTGTTCTTGAAGCGGCGAAAACGCCATGGGTTTTTACTATCACTACGTTATATTGCTTAAGATATAAAGAAAGGATTTCCTCTAAAGCTTTGGAAGCAGACGGCGGATTGACATCCAACACCGGCGCTTCTTCAAAAATAAGCTTTCCTTCCGAGTCTATCGGGACAATGTTATCGTAGAAAAAAGAAGCAAGAACCGCGTATTTTGGATGGGTGTGAAGTATAGCTTTCTTACCTGTATTTGTATATATGGCTTTGTGAACCGAAAACTCAGAAGATGCTTTTGGTGAATAGCTTTTTGAATTTAAATTTACCTTTATTATATCTTGTTCTGTTAAATCTCCAAAAAAAGAACCTTTCTTGGTTATATACATGAAATTTTTATACGAATAACTTATATTCCCAGCAAAAGAATTCACCAAACCCTCTTTAAAACTTAACTTTGCAACCTTTAATATCTCAGCTTTTATGAAATCCATAAAGATAGTGTTATAAGAAGCATAAAAACAATGCTTATATAACCGTTTACAGTAAAAAATGCTTTGTTTAACTTCGATAGGTCGTTTGGTTTTATGAGCTTGTGTTCATAAACTAAAAATCCAGCTATTCCAACAAGACCCAAGAGATATACAACTCCAAGCCTATTGTCTATAAAATGAAGCCACAAAAGACACAAAAACGTCATTACATGAAATATCCTTGCGGTATATATGGCTTTCTCTTTCCCAAGCCAAACTGCTATTGATTTTACCCCATGCTTTAAATCAAACTCGTAATCTTGAAGAGCGTAAAGCATATCAAAGCCACTCACCCAAAATCCCATTGCAAAACCAAGTATTATAGCCTCTTCTGATACGTGGCTATTTAGAGCTACATCTACTCCTATAGGTATAAGAAAATAAACCAAACCAAGAAAAATATGTGGCATGTATGTAAACCTTTTGGCTTTTGGATATATATAGATAGACAAAAGCACTATAGGAGAAAGCAAGAAAGCAAGCTTGTTTAGCATAAGGCTAACAATCAAAAACAAGTAAGAGGTAACAAAAATTATTAGCTTTAGCTCAAGCTCTGAAACTGTACCCTTAGCATGAGGCCAGTTTTTGGTACGGGGATTAAGCTTGTCTAAATCCAAATCCGATAGTCTATTCATAGTCATTGCGTCTGTTCTTACAAGCACCATCGCCACTATGATAAGTAAAAATTTCCATAAATCAAAACCATGGCTTAACAACAAAAATGCGCTTATACCAAAAGGCAAAGCAAATATAGTATGCTCAAACTTAACAAGCTCTGATATCTCTTTTAAATTGCTCATAGTGTTTTATTATATCCTCTGCTATAGTTTCTGGGCTTTTAAAAGCATCAAAACGTTGATGTGCCATACTGTAAATGTCGTATCTTCTATTATACAAGCTTCTAAGTTCCTCTAACGACTTCCTAAGAAGTGGTCTATTTGGTAAATCTTTGCAACGGTTGTAAAACTCTTCAAAAGATACATCCAAGAAAGCTACAAAACCTTTCTGCTTCATAAACTCCATAGCTTCTTCCCTAGCCCCAAGACCACCACCTGTAGATATCACGCTTTTTGGTTTTGAAACATCCTTTAACGTCTTTATCTCAAAATCTCTAAAAAAAGGTTCTCCTTTCTTAGCAAAAACCTCTTCTATAGTCATATTAAGACGGTTCTCTATCTCTTTATCTACATCTATAAAGGCAAAGTTTAACCTTGAGGACAATATACTACCTACAGATGTTTTGCCGCTACACATGAAACCTACTAAGAATATAGGAATATCCACTTAAAAGTCTAAGTCTATATCTTCGTCGTCTATTTCAAAAGTATCAGTGGTAAAGAAAAAACCCCTTACGTTTAAGGCTATGTTTTTAAATTCGTTTAGATAATCAAGCACGCTATCGTAAAAGTTGATAGTATCTCTTAAGTTCCTTATTTGATCACCATCTAACCCTTTTTTTCTCAACATCCTTATAGAAGCTATGCGTCCCATTCTTGCTTTGGAATATTTTTCCTGCCACTCGGTCCAAAACTCCTGTTTATGGACTGGGGTTTTGATGACAAAGCTGTCCAATTTGGACAATTCTTCTAACCATTGGAGCTCCAAAGAAGATTTCTTGTTCATATAAATATTATATCATATTAAATCTCTAAAACAATAACATTAGGCATAAACTTTTAAAAACTCTTTAAACCTTTTGCTATCAAAAGTATACCACATATTATTGTTAAAAACGGTACGCTTAGGTTAAGATATCGTTTGTTTATAAATCTGCTTATAAATCTACCCGTCCAGAGCCCCATTACTGAAGCAACCCCCCAATACGCTATATATTCGTATCTTACATTTGAGAAGGCGTGAAGTATATAGTATATAAAAAGCCTTATACCTACCATCAAAACAAAGTAAATAGATATGAGATATCTATACTCATCAAACTCTTTTACAATATTTCTCAAATATATGGCAGCTGGCGGACCCCCTATTCCTACTATACCAGAGAACACTCCAGACAAAACTCCAACGAAAAATCCATGTTTTATCTCTATTTTTGAAGTTAAATCTAAAAGCTCATTTTTAAAGATAGATAAACCGTCAAAGATTCCTATGCTTATAAAAAACAACCCACTAAACATCTCCATATAGGTAGCGCTTATAATTTTTAAGATATGTGCGCCAAGAAATATACCAACAAAAGAACCAGTTATCAGATAAAATATCATTCTCATGTTTGGTTTATAGCTTTTACTAACCAAAAGAATGCTAAGAGGTCCTAAAGCTTGAATAAAAGAAAACGTAAGCACAGCAGATTTTATGTTCATAACAAGGCTCAATAGTGTAACCATAAAAACCCCGCCGCCAAAGCCGGATATACCTTGGACTACCCAACTTGCAAATATCATTAAGCTTGTGATGAAAAGAAGATTCAACGGACTCTAAAAGCGCCTGGAAACGCTGTTAAAAGTTTTATACCTTCGTTTGGATTCGTTAGCATTACTCTTACTATATAAAAACCTTTTTCTTGCTTTACCATGGGCTCGAAACCTAAAGCTCTTGCCTTTGATATGGCCCTTTGCAAGGCAACTTGAGATTTGAAAGCTCCAATTTGAAATAAAACATTACCGCTATTTTCCTCTTTTTGGCTATTTTTTATTATCTGTGTAATAGTTTTTGGAGCATTTGGTTTTGATTTTTTAGCTATTTTTTGGGGTTGAACAGATGGTTTTGGTGTTGATGTTTGAGGGGATTGAGCTGATGGGCTGGGAGTGGAAGAACTAGGTTGAGAAATAGCTTGGTTTTGAGGTGTTTGCGTGGATGGGTTTTGAGGTTGTTGAATGTTTGTTGGAGCGGGTTGAGATGTTTGAGCTTGAGAATTTGGTAAAACAGAAGACGCATTTTGATTGGGAGTAGGAGAAGCTGTAACTATATTTATCTTGCCAGTGGATTCTTTTTCATGTTGCCATTGATTTAAACCTATATAAAAAAGCGTAAAACCTATGAATGCCCCCAAAGATAAAAGTGCCGTTCTTTTTAGCTTCATACAATTATTTTACCATCAAAAAGTTAAAAACTAAATTTTTTATTATCCATTTTATTGTTCAAACTGAGCTAAAAATCTTACATCGTTTTCGTAAAACAACTTTATGTTGTCTATGCCGTAGTAAAGCATTGCAAGACGTTCTACGCCCATTCCGAAAGCAAAGCCCGTATATAAAGATGGGTCTATATTACAATTTCTTAAGACGTTTGGATGCACCATTCCGCACCCCATCACCTCAAGCCAACCCGTTTGTTTACATACCCTACAACCGCTTCCTTCACATATCACACACTGGATATCCACTTCAAAGGATGGTTCTGTAAATGGAAAGTAAGAACTTCTATATCTGGTTTTTAGGCTTTTGTTAAAAAACAACTGCAAAAAAGTATCTAAAACATACTTTAGATGTCTTAAATTTATATGCTTATCTACCGCTAAACCTTCAACCTGAAAAAACATCGGTGAGTGGGTAGGATCGTCATCTTTTCTATAAACTTTACCAGGTGCAGTTATATATATCGGTGGTTTATTAGAAAGCATGGTTCTTATCTGTATTGGAGAGGTGTGAGTCCTAAGAACGTAACCTTCTTTGTTTACATAAAAGGTATCTTGCATATCTCTGGCTGGATGATATTTTGGTATATTTAACATATCAAAGTTGTACTCTTCTTTTTCAAGCTCTGGGCCTTGCTGCTCTAAAAACCCCATAGACTTTAGTATATATAGTATTCTATCTAGGGTGAGGGTAATAGGATGAAGGCTACCTATCTGGTTTGTAGTGGGAAGTGTAGGGTCCACAAATTCTTTTGATAAGTTTTTTCTTTCTTCTAAGCTTTTAAAATACGAAAACTTTTGAGAAAACAGCTCTTCTACAGTTTCTTTTAGCTCGTTTAAAAGGCTTCCATAGGTTTTTCTTTCTTCTGGTGGAATATCTTTTATAGCTTTTGCAAGCTCTTTTACAACACCTGTTTTACCTAGATATTTGCTCTTTAATTTTTCTAAGTCTTGCAAAGAGGAAACGGAAGCTAACTCTTCGTTTAGCTCCCTTAGTATAGAATCTTTATCAAGCAACATGCTGTTTTGCTTTTTCTATAAGCTCTTTAAAAGCCTGAGGATCAAGTATTGCTATCTGCGATAAAGATTTTCTATTTAGATTTATACCAGCTTTTTTAAGACCGTTTATAAATTTGCTGTAAGTCATGCCGTTGGCTCTGCAAGCTGCGTTTATACGAGCTATCCAGAGTGCTCTAAACTGCCTTTTACGTTGGCGCCTATCTCTGTATTGATATTTTAGCGCTCTTATAACAGCTTCCTTAGCTTTTCTGTAAACTCTACTTTTTTGGCCTCTATATCCCTTTGCTAATTTTAAAACTTTCTTCCTAAACTTTTTGGAAGAGCTACCTTTTACTCTCATAAAAACCTCCTTAAACTAAATATTATAACAAAAACTTCTTCTATGAATATCAGAAAGTCCAAAAGCCTTTATCTCTTGGATATGCTCCTTCGTGCCGTATCCTTTGTGCTTATCGAAGCTAAAAGGTTTGTAAATCAAAGAGTATTCTTTCATCATAGTATCTCTGGTGGCTTTGGCTACCAATGAGGCAAGCCTTATAGAAAAACTCTTCTCATCACCTTTTACTATTGGTATGCAATCGTAATCTTCTAAGTTTATAAAATCTGACAAAACTACATCAAAACCCTTAAGCTTTTCCAAAGCCCTTCTCATGGCTAGTTTTGTGGCTTTTGTGATACCAACATCGTCTATTTCCTCATGAGTGGCTATGCCTATGCTGTATCTAAAATATTTTTTTATCGTATCAAAAGCCAAAAACCTATCTTCTTCTCTTAATTTCTTTGAATCACCTTTTATAAAAGAGCACTCTGGTTCGTAGAATACGCTTATATCATCCACAAACAACGCACCTACCACCAAAGGGCCGGCCAAAGCGCCCCTACCGGCTTCATCTATACAAGCCAACGCTAAGCCCCTTTTCAAAAATTGATGTTCGTATATTAGGATTTCTTGGATTTGGCTTCTTGTTTGAGCTTTTCGTGGGCCTCTTTTTCCCATGGTTTAATCTCTTTTATCTTACGTGCTGCAGTTTTACCTTTTAATTGTCTCAAGAAGTATAGTTTTGACCTTCTTACTTTACCGTATTTTATTAGCTGTATGCTGTCTATGTTTGGGCTGCAGTATGGAAACGTCCTTTCTACACCTACTCCGTAAGATTCCTTTCTTACTGTAAACATCTTGTTTAGGCCTTTATTTTTTATTCTTATTACTATACCTTCAAAGCCCTGTATCCTCTCTTTATCACCTTCTTTTATTTTGTAATTTACCCTTACGGTATCACCTACTTTAAACTTTGGATACTCTTTCTTAGGGGTATAGAGCTTCTCTAACTCTTGAATATTCATGGCTTTTGACCTCCAAAAATCGTTTTAAGCCAATATTATACCATAAATTAGATTTTTGGATTTAACATTTTATCTTATAGGCAGGCCAGTCTCAGCCGACAGACAAGGAGCTCTAAATAACGAACCATGCCATATGCCTTGCATAGTTCTTATCATAACTATCGTATAAAAAGTAGTTAGCATTATTATCTCTATGCCTGATAATATCTTTACAAACTCAAAACCTGTGAAAATCCACAATTGAATGGTAGCAGCCGTAAACACTCCCAACGGGAACGTAAATCCCCACCATCCCATGTTAAAGGGCAACCCCTCTTTTAGATATTTTAACGTAGTCATTATAGCCATAACAAACCACCATAGGCCGTAAGCCCACAAAAGCATGCCTATCATAAAACCTACTCTAAAGAAAAGCCTTGAAAAAAGCTCAAACTCAGTGCCGTAAAACACTCCAGAAGATGCCTGACCTAGTAAAAACATTGCCAAAGAACCGGTCCCAATAGGCCCCAACGTTAGCCATATTGAAACTGCCATATCTTTTGACGGCAAACCATGTACTGCCAATCTAAAAAACAAAATAACCAATATGCTCATAGCAAGAGGGACAGACAAAGACCATAGTATGTAGCTTGTATAAATCATATACTGAGCATGAATTTGATCAACGTGAGAAGCTACAAAACCACCAGAAGCAGCTGTAACCTCTGATGGAACAATTGGTAAAAGCCATACGCCAGTCATCTTGTCTAAGCTATGCTCATGGGTTGTAAACATATAAAACGGTACTAAGAATCCACTTATTATAGCTAGTACCGCGTCTATCCACCAAAGATAGTAGGCTAAATGAGCATGAAGGTTGCCGTCAAACAATATAAAACCGTTTACTATGGTGGCAAAGCCCATGGGTATAGCACCTATAAACATAGATTGAACTGGATGATGAAGCATTTTTTTGGCACCTTCAAAGAAAAATACCCATCTTGCTATAAAAAGAAGCGAAATCACGGCAAAAAATACTATGTTTAGCTCCCATATAAACTTAGTGATAGGTATCATATAAGGAAAGTGATAAGGGGAGTTGTGCAAGTCTATAGCGACTATACCTGTACCCATCGTAAGGGTAAACCAATTGGGTGTGAAATTTTTCACTACATCCAGAGGATGACTTAACGCCTGTAATGGTTTATAAAATTTCTTAGTTTCCATGCAAATATTTTAACGTTTTTTATGTTTTTAAGCAACATAAACGTAATTATTAGCAATGAGTAAATATTCTTTACATTTGTTTATATATGATATGTAATATATATCATAATGAGTAATTTCATTGCAATACTTTTAGTTTTAAATACCATTAATCTATGCCAAAAGTATTGATTGCAAAAAACGCAGGGTTTTGTTACGGCGTGAAAAGAGCCATAACGCTTGCAGAAAGAGCTGCTAAAGAGCATTATAGAGTTTATACACTTGGACCTCTAATACACAATCCTCAAGAAGTAAAAAGACTTTCCGACATGGGTATAAAAACTGCCACCGATACAAACATAGATAAAGATGCCACAGTAATAGTCCGCTCTCACGGTATATCGCCAGAAAAGGAAAGATTTTTAAAAGACACGTTTGCTAAGGTTGTAGACGCTACTTGCCCATATGTAAAGGCTGTCCACGAAGCCGTTGTATCGCTTGCAAAAGAAGGCTACTTCGTAGTAATAGTGGGTGAAAAAGACCATCCAGAGGTCCACGGGACAATAGGGTATTTGGAGGAAGCAAAAGGCAGATACAAAGTAGTGGATTCTTTTGAAGATGTAGAAGATATAGAAGAAGATAGAGTGGGAGTAGTAGCTCAAACCACTCAGAATGAAATATTTTTTGAAAACGTAGTTTTGAAGCTTTTAAAAAAAGTAAAAGAGTTAAAGGTGATAAACACTATTTGTAACGCCACCGAAGAACGCCAATCCGATATATATGAGCTTGCCCCCATAGTGGATGTTATGATAATAATAGGTGGTAAAAATAGCGGGAACACCAAAAGGCTTTTCGAAATAAGCAAATCTTTAAACGAGCGCTCTTATCATATAGAAACAAAAGACGAAATAGATCCATCTTGGTTAGAAGGAGCAGAAACTATAGGCATAAGCGCAGGTGCATCAACTCCAGATTGGATTATAGAAGATGTAAGATATTTTTTAGAAAATCATGAAAACTTCACAGAAAAGCTTTAAAATAAGCTTATCCAACATTTAAGGAGCTTTTATGAGAGAACTTAAACTTGAATCTTCAAAGAGTTTTCATATACCATCTTACGTATGGTATGCTTTAACGGGCGTTGGCATATCTTTGGCTTTAGGACTCTCTGGTCTTAACAACCTTCTTCTTTATAAGCTTGCTTTCTTTGGATACGCCGTATCGTTTTTTGTTTATTTTGCTTTTGTTATTTTAAGAAACAACTTATTCTCTAAGCTGTCTACTGGAAGTTTGAGTTTGGCAGTCATGCTTAACTTATCAGCTATGATAGCAAGAATGCTAGATAGCTACAAAATGGGGCTATTCCATCCTCCTTGGACAGACCTTTTTGAAGCTCTCACCTTTTGGTCTTTCATAGTGGGTGTTGTTTATCTTTACATAGAACAAAAGTATGGCTACAAGCTAATGGGCAGCGTGGTGGCTTTCTTTATAAGCGGTATATACCTTTTTGCCATGCTAAAAGCCGATCCCAATATAGAACCTCTTATGCCGTCTTTAAGAAGCTACTGGCTTTACATACACGTGTTAACGGCATTTTTAGGTTATGCTGGTTTTACGGTGGCTTTTGCAGCAGCCGTGTTTTACCTTATAAAATATTATGCACCCAGCAGTATAAAAGCAAAATTGCCTCCAGAAGACGTTTTAGATGAAATAGCCTACAAATCTGTGGCTATAGTATTTCCAATATGGACAGCTTCTATCATACTAGGTGCTGCTTGGGCTGATGAAGCATGGGGTGGCTATTGGTCTTGGGACCCAAAAGAAGTTTGGGCTTTGATAGTGCTTCTTTTCTTTGGAGCTTACTTACACGCTCGTTATATGATGGGTTGGAAGGGTCCTAAAGTGGCTTGGATGGTAGTTATAGGTTTTATAGCGATATTGATATGCTTCTTTGCGATAAACTTGTATTTCCCAGGACTTCACAGCTACGCAAAATCTTAAAACCCTTTGATGAATTGGCTAAAAATAGATGAAGCTATAAAAAGCTTTTTAGAGGAAGATATCGGCTGGGGGGATATAACCTCCTCAGCGTTGCCCGATAATTTAAACGCCAAGGGTTTTATAAAAGTAAAAGAAGCTGGTGTTGTAAGTGGTATCTTTTTTGCAAAAAGGGTTTTTGAGCTTTTAGGAGTTAAAGATATAGTATTAAAAGCCAAAGACGGGGATTTTGTAGATAAAAAAGATATAATAATGGAGCTTTTTGGAAGTGCAAAGGCGCTTCTTATGGGTGAAAGAGTAGCTTTAAATCTTATACAGTCTTTATCTGGTATTGCTACAGAGACAAAGTTTATGGTGGATAAGATAAAAGATTTTGGGGTTAAGCTTCTTGATACCAGAAAAACCACACCAGGATATAGATTTTTTGAAAAATACGCCGTTAGGACTGGAGCTGGGACTAATCATAGGTTTGCTCTTTACGATATGGTGTTGATAAAAGATAACCACATAAATCTATACGGTAGCATATCAAAAGCCGTAAAAGAGATAAGAAAACATCTATCTATGGCCTACAAGATAGAAGTAGAGGTAAGCAATTTTGAGCAACTTGAAGAGGCTATCAGTCTTGATATAGATTTTGTATTACTAGACAACTTCACTGTAGAAGATGCTAAAAAAGCAATAGAACTTGTAAGGGAAAAATCTTCTATAAAGATAGAGCTCTCAGGTGAAATAAACAAATCAAACATAGAAGAGTATGCCAAGACAAGACCTGATTATATATCCTCTGGGGCCATCATACACTCCTCTAAATGGTTAAACGCCAGCATGGATATTCTAATATAAGTATCTCTTATAAAAAATATTTTTTATTTTTCTTTTATACATCTTGACAGCAAGATTTTTAGTGATATAATAGTAATTTGAAAACACGTAAAGGAGGTTTACCATGACAAAAACAGAATTAGTTAGTTATGTGGCTCAGCAAGCTGACATAACAAAAGCAAAGGCTGAAAAATGTGTTAACGCTGTATTTGCTGCATTGGCAGAAAGCCTAAAGAAAAAAGAAAGAACCACTATACCAGGTTTTGGCACCTTCACAGTTAGCACCAGAAAAGCCAGAACCGGTAGAAACCCAAAGACTGGTCAAGAAATAAAAATACCAGCAAGAACCACAGCTGTTTGGAGACCATCTAAAGAACTAAAGAAACTAGGCTAAAATAAAAAATTAATGGCGGTGCTCACAATAGCACCGCTCTTTGAGAGCAAAAACGGTGAAAAAAGATTTAACAAACCTTATCAAAAACGAAGACGCTTATCAGTCTAACGATTTTATAAGTGAAAGGACAGCCTCAGACTACGTAGCAAAGTATCTTATAAGTTATATAACGATTGAGCTTCAAAACCTACCAAAAGATCACTGGGAAAATACAGTCAAGACATGGTTAAAAATAATAGCTTTAGCCAAAAGCCTACAAAACAATATGCAAAGAAGCATGTTTTATCAAGAAAACAAGTTTGACATGGTAATGGAAGGTATCTTAGAAGATGTAATACACACGATAAACGGATTCCAGTCTATAAACTTACTTTCAAAAGACTTTAAACCTTATGAACTTATAAAAAAATCCCTTGAACTTATATTAAAATATCAAAAGCATCAAGAGTATCAACTTTTCGAAGAGCCCTTTAACTACCTTTGCAACATTTTTAATGTTAAAACCTAAAAAATCCTTCGGTCAAAACTTCTTAAAATCAAAAAATATAGCAAACTCTATAGTAGAACTCCTAGATGTAAAAGAATATGATGTAGTTATAGAAATAGGGCCAGGTCTTGGGGCATTAACAGAGTTTTTATATCAAAAGCCCAAAAAAGAGCTTATCTTGGTAGAACTTGACAAAGACATTTTTAGGCTTTTGGAAGAAAAGTATAAGGATGCAAAACTAATAAATATAGATGCTTCAAAGCTTGATTTATCAGCATACGAAAAAGCAAAAATCATAGGAAACCTTCCTTACAACATGTATGCAAACATACTCATAAACATGATAAACCAAGAAAAGCACATATCAAAAATGGTTTTTATGCTTCAAAAAGAAGTGGGGGAAAGGCTTGTCTCAAACTCCAAAGATAAATCCTGGCTTTGGGCTTATGTAAATACATATTTTGAAGTATCTTACGCTTTTAGCGTACCAGGTAGATTCTTTAACCCTGTCCCAAAGGTTACGTCCTCTGTGATAGTTTTTAACAAAAAAGAACAAACCCCTTCTTTTCCAAAAAAAGATTATATGGAATTTTTGAAAAAGCTTTTCTCAAACAAAAGAAAGATGCTAAAACAAAAGCTAAGTATAGAAGATAAATACGCTTTTAAAAGAGCAGAGGAACTATCCTTAGAGGATATAGAAAATATCTACAACACGCTTTCGTGTCTTAACAAAAACGCTTTTACATCCACACCGGCGTTATAACCACCTATGTGATTTTTGTCTTTGTAAAAGCCGTTAAACACCACTCTATGACAAGGTATAAATATAGGAAGTGGGTTTGATTTCATAGCGGTGGCTATCGTCCTTTGATGCAAATTAAGTCTATCGCCAAGCTCCTTATAGCTTATCACTTGTCCAAACTTTACGTTTTCTTTGAGGTATTTATAAATATCTTGATATCTTTCTGGCATGTAAAACATATCAAAGCGCTCTATGTCTTTTTTATTTAGAAAATACTCATCAAATATATCTTTTAAATCTTTTGGTATATCATCTTTTTCATCTGATATATAG
>NZ_JBMFST010000002.1:0-59524 GCF_049967395.1 Hydrogenobaculum sp.
GATTTTAACGTAAAAACCATATACTTTGGAGGCGGAACCCCCTCTATCTTTAAACCAAAATCCTACGATGAATTTTTCAAAAAGCTAAATCGCTTACTAGATTTATCAAAAGTAGAAGAGATAACGATGGAACTAAATCCAAAAGATTATGAAAAAGAAGATTTTAAAGCACTTAAAGATGTTGGTATAAATAGACTTAGCTTTGGTGTGCAAAGCTTTAACGAAAAACATCTTTTGTGGCTTGGAAGGGCGCACAAAAAAGAAGACGCTATAAAAAGCGTTGCCTATGCAAAAGAAGCAGGCTTTGAGAATATAAGCTTAGATATCATTTTTGGTATGCCAGAGCAAACAAAAGAAGAATTTTTGGAAGATATAGAAAACGCAATTTCTTTTGACCCTGCACATCTTTCTTTTTACATGCTCACTTACTATCCTGCTACACCGCTTTATTCAAAAAAAGATGAGAAAAAACATGAAGATGATTTAGCTTTGTTTTATGAGCTTTTAATAGAAAAATTAAAGAACTATATTCATTATGAAATATCAAACTTTGCAAAAGAAGGTTATCAATCAAAACATAATATGGCTTACTGGGAATACAAAAACTATCTTGGTTTAGGAGCCGGAGCTTACTCAAAAGTAGAAACGTTTATGTTTTCAAACCCAAAAGATATAAACTTATACAAGAAAAACGTATTAACAAAGAGACTTGATTTAAAAGCCTTAAACGAAGAAGAACACAGGAAAAACAAGATAATCATGGGTCTTAGAACATCAAAAGGTGTAGAAGAATCCATGTTCAACATACCAAAGCATCTTGAAAATTTCTTTTCCAAAGAAAATGGTAGAGTTTTTATAAAACCAGAGTTTTGGCTTATATCAAATGCAATAATATCTGAGGTTATCTAAATCTTAAAGCCTCTATCTATAAGTTGGACTAAATTTATGGCACCTAAGCTCACCCCTGGCCAGCCTTGTCCCGGGAATACAGTATCACCAACTACGTATATACCTTTTTTAGGGGTTATAGGTCTTGGATACTTAAAAAAGTATTCGCTTATAACAGGAATCCCACCAACAGCCCCCATATACCTCGATGTATAGCGCCTAAAAGTAAGCGGAGTACCAGATTCTACGTTGTAGAGCTTTACATCTTTAAAGATGGGTATATATTCGTAGAGCTTTTTCAAGATAAACTCTTCTACAACCTTCTTTCTTCTTTTATATTCTTCTTTGTCTAAATCAAACCATGAATCTATATCAGAATGAGTAGATATCGTTATGCTCCTTTTGCCTTCTGTAGAAAGGAGCGTATCTTCCTTTGCAGATATAGAAAGGAAAATAGATTTACTTTTTGTAAATGGTATCTCTTCGTCCAAAAGTATAAAGTGATGATATTCAAAACCCTCGTCAAATACATCATCCACCATAAAATACATGGTGAAAGCGCCCCATTTTTTAGTAAAAGTCTTCTGGCTTTTAAAAGAAAACTCTTTTATATATGGATCATCGAAAAGCTCAAACATATCAAAGATAGTTTTGTTTAATATTACGTTTTTAGCTTCAAACTCCCCAGCTGTAGTTTCCAAAATAAATTTATCCTCATAATGTTTTATTTTCTTGACAAGCGTCTTCCTAAAGACGTGTTTTAAGTTTTTAACAAAAACCTCGCAAGCCTTGTCCATACCGCCCAATACATAATAATTGTCAAGGTTTGGGTAAGTAAGACCAAGAGAAGCCACACCAACATTTACTTCATCAAGAAAACCTTGAGCGGTAATAAGAGTGTGATAAGACAAAAATCTCTCATAGTCTTTATCCAAATTATAAAGCGTTTGTAAAGCGTAGGTTTTTGCGTTTTTAAAAAAATTAGGAGCAATTTTAACAATCTTGTCAATATTTTTAAAAGCTTTTAAAATGAGCTTCATGGACGGTAAATGAGAGTCCTGCGGTAAAAAATCGTAAAGCGTTTGCCATATTATATCGGATGTTGTATAAATGGTATTCCAAAATTTTTTGTTATTCTTATCATAAAACGCTTTTTGAATTTCCTCAAAAGCCATATCTTTATCCTGATATCTGTTGATGATTTTATTTTTGATGTAGATTTTGAGACTTGGGTCTATTTTTACAACTGGAAAATCAAGATTTAGAATATGCTTTAATTTTGCGAGCGGTAAATTGCCGTCTAGCCCAACAAAAGTAGCTGCCCCTACGTTGAAGTAATAGCCTTTTCGTTTAAAAGTACCAGCACATCCGCAAAGATAATCAAGCTTTTCAAAAAGAACTACATTATAACCCAAATGATTTAAGATAGAAGATACAACAGAACCGCCTATACCAGCACCTACTACGGCAAAGTCAAACATTTAATATAATATGGCTCCGCCGTAAAGGCGGAGTGAAATTGATTAGTTCAAGCTTGAACAGGCTCTTGCTTTTTCATTGGAGCAGGTGGAAGCATAGGAGTAATACCGTTCTCCTTAGCCCATTCTAAAGCCATGTTGAAGGCTTCTCTTGCGGTATTTAGGTTCTTTTCTATAAGCTCCAATTTTTTCTTAAACTTTCTTTCTAGGGCTGAGTCCAAGGAAGCTGTACCACCAGAAGCCACAAACTTTTTCATAAACCTTGATTTTATACCCTCTTCTATAGCAGGTAAACCAACTATCTGAGTAGCACCAAAAAGAGCACCTATCATAGCCATATTTGTAGATAACTCTGTGCCCGCTATATCTATAGCTATTTTGGTGGCTGGGAAGTTTAAAACCTTTACGTTTATAGAATCAAGTCTCTTATAATCCTCTGGTTTCAAAAGTTCTTCGTCGGTGTTTATTATGATGATACCGCCTCTTTTTATACCAGAGTAGAAAGGCATAGTATAAGACTTACCCATTGTAATAACGTGGTTGTGAAAAACCATTATAATATCTGGATAAACCACTTCTCCTCTGTCGTATATAGGTTCTATACCTATACGAGCATAAGATTCGGCAGGAGCCATACGCTTTTCGGCACCAAAGAATGGATTTGAAACAGCATAGTATCCTTCGTAATCTGCTGCTGTAGCTATAATATGAGCTGCAGTTACGGCTCCTTGACCACCCAACGCTGGCATTCTTATGTTTAGACGCTTTCTGACAGGCTGTTGAATTGTCATATTAAGCCTTCCTCCTTTTTCCTTTTAATCACTTCCTCTGCTTGAGGAGTCATATACTCAAAGAAAGCAAACCTTTCTTTATCACCAAGCTTCATTTCTTCCAAGCCTTCGTCTGAGTTTCTTCCTATTTCAAGTATACAAGGTGTATAAAGATGAATATATGTTGGACCTACTTCCCTAGCTACGTATATAGCCTTTTTCACGGCTTGCTCAACCCTACGAGGCGATGAGACCGTCATCCTTACCACGTAATGACAACCTGAATCTATAGCAAGCTGCCACATGGGGACTTTATCCCACTGTTTACCCTTCGGAGCCATTTTAAATACGTGGCCTTTCACCGTCAAACCGCTTTCTTGACCACCGGTGTTTGCATAAACTTCGTTATCGTAACATATGGTGGTGATTTTCTCTTGCCTGAAAAAAGATTGTAGTGTGCAATCTAAACCTATATCAACGGTAGCACCATCACCAGCCAACACCACAACATCTTTTACTTTATTTGGAAATCTATACTCTAAAACTCTCTTTATACCGCTGGCTACCGCATTTTGGTTTCCAAACAAAGAGTGAACTGTATGTAAAGCTATTTGAGGAAACACCAACGATGTACACCCAGTAGAATTTACAATAATGGTATCTTCTGGGTTTGGTAAAGATGCCAATATATACCTAAAAGCATCTGATTCTGGACATCCAGCACATAAAGAGTGCTCTTCCAAAAGCTCTTTTGCATAGGGCAAATCCATTACGCCTCTTTTAGGGTTGCCCCAAGTGGCTTTTTCTTCAAGCTCCAGTATTTCTGGAGGCATAAAATCTCTAAGTTCTTCATTTACCTTATATATATTAAAGGACATAGCTTACCTCCTTACCTAAAACCTTTAAAGCATCTCTATATATAATTTCTGGTGGCATTGTCATACCGCCAGCTACCCTTGGTGTACCTATTATAGTAGCATTTGACTTTCCGTAGAAAGCCGCTCTTACTTCTCTTTCTAACCAGCCCACCACATTAAACTCTGGTACTATTATATACTTTGCATTTTTTGTAGCTTCTAAAAGCTCTTGATGAGGGAATGGTCTTATAGATTTTACTTTTACAACTTTTGCTTTTATGCCTTCGTCCAATAGCAACCTTGTAGCTTCCTTAGCTTGGGAAGCAGCAGTTCCACTAGCCACAAATACAAGCTCTGCTTCTGGATCGCCGTATTCTTCCACTAAACCCCTTAGATAATGCTTAGCGTAAGGTCTAGAACGTTCTATAGCGGCTCTTACCTCCCACTGCCAGCTTGCGTGAGTAGCGTAAGATATGTAGTTTGATTTCATAACAAACGGGTCTTTTATATATCTACCAGGTGCTATTTCAGCGTCTATTATTGGTGTAGGTGACATATAAGGATTGTAAGGAGGAAGAGCTATATCTTCTGGTGGAATCATTATAGACTCTCTTGTATGGGATATAAAGAAACCATCTATTGCGGTAATGATAGGTACGTGTACATCTGTTTTTTCCGCCACTACAAAACCAGCTAAAATCATATCAAAAAGCTCTTGGGCATTTTCAGCGTGCCATATCATAACACCAGTATCAAGCAAAAAGCTTATTTCTAGATTATCTGGCTGTATTGAAAGCGGTGAATTTACACCTCTTGCCATCAACACAAGCTGTATGGGTAATCTAGAACCTGCCCACATAGGGAAGTTTTCCATGGCTCTTAGAGTTCCTGGTCCAGATGTGGTGGTTATTACTCTAGCACCAGCCATTGAGCATCCTGCTACTTCTGACATAACGCCAAACTCTGACTCACCTCTAAAGTAAACTCCTACGTAACCTTCTACCCAAAGCTCACCTATCAAGTGGGCAGCTTCCGATTGTGGGGTTATAGGATATGAAACAGAAGCGTCAACGGAAGCTCTTCTAACGGCTTCTTTTACCGCTTCAGAACCAGTCATAAACACCTTTTCCCTAGGTGCTTCAAAAAGCAAATAATCTGGTGAGACAATCTTTTGTCCCGATTTATTAACGCCTGAGTAAACACCGTTGTTACCCATACCAAAAACCTCCTTTACTTACCTAACTCTTTCTTTACTTGCTTGGCTATCTCTATAAACTTTCTCACATCTTCTGGATGTTGATCTCTAACGGTTATCATAGCATCTTCATGACCCATTTTTGCACACATAGCTATTGTCAAACAATCTGTTTCAGCTCTTATAATCTTCAAAGCTATATTTGCAAAATGACAGTGAACACCTATAAATATACATACTTTTATATTGTTGTGCCATATTGTAAGATTTGGATGATTTGGATTTATCTCTACTTCGGGATTTATTTTTGGATATTTTGGCCTATAATCAACCATAGGTATAATTTTGGCGTTCAAGACTTCCGCCATTTCTCTTACAAGCTTTGCCATTTCCTTAGCTTCTTCATTCCAAGCGTATATGATTAGGGGTCCTACGAATATAGTCGGGTTTTCCCTTGTAAGCATCTCTTTAGCAGCCTCACGCATGGCCACTTCTTCGTCTACAATCTCGTTGTACAAAAGCCCTTTACCAGGTGGTGGTGTTAATACACCTTCTACTACTGCCGTAGGGTACGGTGAGAAATGATAAGGCCCCAGTGTAGCCATTATAACCTCCGTTTAAAGTTTGAGATAATAATTTAATATAATATTAAAATTTTTGCAATGTTTTTAATTATAAGAAAGATTCTATGCCAACGTGAATTTTATAATTTTTATAGCTTTTCAACAAACGACCCAATCTTTTTATGTTTGCTGTATTTTTTACTTTTATTAAAAGCTTAAAACGTTTTTCTCCCCTTTCGTAAAAATAACGAGGTTTTGAAACATAAAAAAAATCCTCTTCAGAAAGCTCCTTGTAAAGGTTGTATATTTCTTTCCCCATCTCTACCAATATGGCTTTTGTAAAAGGTGGATCGTTGTTTAATCTTCTTCTGTTGAGTTCATCTTCTAAAAATATAAATTGATTGTTCTTTAAAATGGATTCCAAAGCGTATTTATCTACCTGAGTAGTTTCCAACACAAACAGCTCTTTTGCTTTTAAAGCAAGGCTCCATAGCTTATGATGATAAACTTCCCTAGCGCTTAGCTCTGGAGCAAACAGTAAGTTTTCCAAAGAAAAAGCAAACACTACATCATAAGCATCTTCTTTTTCTTTGGTATCAAAAGAAAAGTTTTCTCTATTTCCAAACATAGAGATTATATATTCTTTATACTGTTCTAAACCAGCACCCAACGTTTTTAAAGGCCCGCCACATCTAGAGCAAACGCCTTCTTGATTTACCTTCTTACATCTTGTACATTTTATGGTATTTAAGCTTTTAAAATAAGTAGTATAAGACTCACAGTAAACACACGTATCAAGAGCGTTGCATCTTTCACAATAAGCATAGCTATAACCAGATTTGTTTACATAAAATAGTATATTTTTATCTATATGTTGTTTAATAATCTCCAAGGTTTCATTGTCTATTAGAAAGCTTCTATCCTTTTTCTCTACTATTTTTATGTGGGGTAGTTTAACGCTTATGTGAATATGCTTTGCCTTTTTCTCCTTATAAAGGAAATAATCGTTTATACTTAGTGTCAAAGAAACAAGGTACAAATTTGCACCGTAATGTTTTGCCACATAATAAGCAAGCCTTCTAAAATCTAAATAAGGTTCTTTTTTTGATTTATAACCCTCTGAGTACATATCGTCTATTAGCACAACGTTTTTCAGATTATAAAAAGGAAGCCCAAGTCCAAAAGGCGTGCTTACAAAAACTTTATCCTCTTTCATAGCACTTTCATAGCAAAGCCTAGCCTCTAACACAGTATTTGGGCTTTTCAAGAAAACAGCATCTTCAAAAATATCTCTAAGACCATCAAACATATGTTTAGACGGAACCACCACAAGAGATTGGAAAGGACCCATCAGCATATCCTTAATTTTTTGTTTGTAATCTCCAGTGATTATTTCTATGTTTAGTCTTTTTAAAAATTGCTCAGTGTTAGAAATTTTCATATCTATATCTTCAACTTTTACCAAGGGCTCTACGTTGTTTTCTATTTCCAAAAAACCTTTTTTTATATAAAAATCTACCACGCTTTTGGTATATTTCTTGTAAGCTTCTTCTAAGGAAAGTTTTCTTTTTTTTAAAAGCCTAAAAATACGTTTAAACGTTTTATCTGTAAAATCTTTATTTTCTGTCTTCAATTTTAAGCTTCTGTCGTTAACTTTAAACATTATATCCGGAACAACCTTTGCCAAAAGCGTATAAGCTGGGTAAAGGTAATAATCTCCAGCATCTTTTATGGCTTCCACAAAACTTTGATTAACTATTGGGATTTTATCTTTATAAACAACGGTTTTTGTTTTATCAGATTCTGTACCTTTAACATCGTAACCCCAGAGTATACCGCCTTTTACAGAACCATCTTTTGAGTTAAAAAAAATACGCGTCCCGAGAGAAGGGGCATCTTCATCGTCTGAGTAAGCTTTTTGCAAAATTTTTGATTCTGTAGCTAGTTTTAGTATCAAACGCTTTTAAGATACTCTATCACTATCTTATCAAGATTAACAGCTTTTTCTATATTTCCAGTATGAGCAAAAGCTATAGGTCCAAGAATAGTAGCTCCTGGAAATAGATTGCTCTCCACGGATTCTATCTCTATACTAAAAGCAGAAACATCAAAAGGTACTTCCTCTATTCTGTTTTTCAGATAACCTTTGCCGTGAGCCACGACGGCTACATCTTGAGCAAATATGCTTATACATACGTTTGGATTGGTAACAATGTTTTGAGCGGTTCTTGATTTTGTGCTAAGAGCTATATTTATCTTGCTTTCAGAAACAGGATATACCCAACTCACCAAAGCGCTGTAGGGTTTTAAATCGGCGGTAACGGTGCTCACCACCACAGGGAACACATAAAGATCTCTCATTAAATCTATAAGTTCTCTATTTAGCATACATCATCTCCTTAGTTAAATTTTAACACGCCTCTTAATACTATTTTACCAGCCCTCAAATCATCAAGAGCTTTATTCACATCTTCAAACGCATACTCTTGAATTATAGGTTTTATGTTGTTAAAAGCCGAAAACTCAAGCATCTCTCTTAAAAGCTTTCTTCCGCCGATAGCAGAGCCAGTTATCACTATACGTTTTGTTATTAAATCAAAAGGGTTTACATATATTGGCTCTTGGGCAGCGCCTACCACAGATAACCTACCTCTTGGTGCCAAAGCGTTTACAAGGTTTTGTATGCTTTTAGAATCATAAACCGTTGTAAGTATAGCATCCGCTCCGCCTAAAGCGTTTATCTCTTTTATTGGGTCTTGCTTCGATGAGTTTATAAAATAATCTGCCCCCAACTCTTTAGCAACTTTTTCTTTGTCAGAATGGCTCAAAGCTACCACCTTAGCGCCCATAGCCTTTGCATACTGAATAGCCAAATGTCCAAGACCACCTATGCCTTGTATTACCACTAGTTCATTTGGTTTTACGTTTAATCTCACAAGCGCTCCATAAACTGTTATACCGGCGCAAAACAACGGAGCTGCGTAAGAAAGTTCAAGTTTATCGGGGATTTTGGTGACAAAATGAGCAGGGGCTTTCATATATTCTGCATATCCGCCTTGTCTTGTAATGCCCGTAATCTCATGGTTTGGGCAAAGAGGTTCATCTCCTTCTACACAATAATCGCATATCTCACAAGAAGAGTATAGCCAAGGCATCCCAACCCTATCGCCTTCTTTAACATTCTTTACATCTTTACCAACCTTTTCCACAACACCCGCCACTTCATGCCCCGGAACCACTGGCAACTTAACCCACGATTCCCAATCCCCGTCAACTATATGAAGATCGCTATGACATATACCGCAGTATTGGACTTTTATAAGTACCTCGTTTGGTCCTACCTCTGGTATTGGTATATCTTCTATTTCAAGTGATTTTTTAAACTCTTTACATAAAGCCGCTTTCATTTTCATAAATTAAAAAATATAAAATATTTCATTTTTTGCAAGTGCATAACATCCAAAGCCCAAAATTCAACCGACTACTTAGACCTTAAAAACGATGCTCATTTCTCAAAAAAGACAAAACCTTACGTATACACCAACGTAGATGTGAAAGGTCCCTACCTTTTAGCAGGCGTAGAGTTTTAAATCCATAGCCCTTTTTTGGGCTTTTAAAAAAAATCAAGGGTTGATTCTTTTTATCTTTGCTCCTATTTTTTCAAGTTTTTGCTCTATATGGTCATAGCCTCTATCAAGATGATATATATTTCTTATAATAGATTTACCCTCTGCCATAAGACCAGCCACCACAAGCCCAGCAGATGCCCTAAGGTCCGTAGAAAACACTTCTGCACCTTTTAGATGTTTTACACCCTTTACATAGGCTGTTTTTGAATGTATTGTAATACAAGCGCCCATACGTGCCAGTTCTTGGGCATGCTGAAACCTATTCTCAAATATATTTTCCACTATAGTAGATTCCCCATCTGCCATAGAAAGTAAGCTCATAAACTGGGCTTGCATATCTGTAGGAAACCCAGGATACTCAAGGGTTTCTATGTATAAAGGGTTTATCTTATCGCTTTTAGGGTAAACCAATACACTATTAGGCGATAAAATATCCACCTTGGCACCGGCTATCTCAAGTTTTTCCAAAACACTTTCTATGTGGTTTACATCCAAATTTACTATTTTTATTTTTGAGCCAGTGGCAAGGGCTAAAACCATAAACGTACCTGCTTCAATTCTATCTGGAATTACCTCTATATCAAAGCCTTTCAAATACTTCGTACCTTTTATAGAGGCGGTTCTATTTAGTTTGTCTATTTCTATGAAAACCCCCATCTGTTTTAAAGCTTCTACTAAATTTATCACCTCTGGCTCTAAGGCAATATTTCTAACAAAAGACTCTTGTTCTACTGTACTTAGCATGCAAAAGACATTTTCGGTGCCTGTTACCGTTATCATATCAAATCTAAAATCTATAGGGTTTAAATGTTTGGCGCTTAAGTTTATGAAACCTTGTTCAATGTCAATATTTACACCCATTTTCTTGGCGGCTTTTAAATGTTGATCTATGGGCCTTGCTCCAATAGAGCACCCACCCGGCATAGATACCTTGCCACTTTTATATTTTGCTATAAGAGGACCCATCACCAAAACGGAAGCCCTCATTTTACGGACTATGTCTTCTCTTGTTTCTTTGTTTAAAATAGGTCCTTCTATGTAAAGAGTGTTGTTTTCTAATATTATCTTCTTGCCCATATCAGAAAGAAGCTCTATCATGTTTTTTATATCAAGCAAATTTGGTACATTTCTTATGATACATGGCTCTTCTGTCAAAATGGTAGATGCCATCAAGGGTAAAGCGGCGTTTTTTGCGCCAGAGACTTCTAAGGTCCCTTCCAAATATTTTGATTGTTCTATCAAAAGGTAAGCGTCATTCATAAAAGTTCTAGTTTAACGGCGGTTTCTATATGATAGGTCTGTGGAAACATATCTGCCATATATATCTCTTTTATCCTATACTTTTGTTTTAAAAGCTTTAAATCTCTAGCCAAAGAAGATGGCTCACAGGATATATACCATATGTAATCTGGTTTCCCAAGAAGCACAAGATCTAGCTCCTCCTTTGACAAACCGCTCCTTGGCGGGTCTAAAATCAGAAGATTAGCATGTTTGGATAAACTTTTTTTCAAAAAGACATAGCTGTTTTGGGCATAAAAAGACGCATTGGTGATGTTGTTTATTTTGGCGGAATATTCTGCATCGTTTATTGAGCTTTTATTGATATCGGCTATATCAACAGAATTAGAGCGTTTTGCAAGATGCAAGCCAAAAAGCCCCACACCACCATAGTCATCAAGCACCTTATCAAAGTTATTCTCTTTATCTAAAAGCGCTTGTAAAAGTTTTTGAGCCACTCTTATATTTACTTGAAAAAAGCTATTTACACTTATTCTATATTTTATTTTTAAAAGCTCAATAAAAGTAAAAGGGACTCCTATTGAGAATACAACCTTATCTTCTCTTTTATCGTCTTTTACAAGCGTTATACCAACAACGTTTTTAGGAGTAAGGTGCTCTTTAAACTTCTTTACCTTTTCTTTGTCTATGTAGTCGTAAGAGGCAAACTTTATCATATACTCTTTTTGCGTATCCGAATAAAACACGCTTATCCAAGATGGGTTAAAATGTTTGGCAAACTCTTTCAAAAATGGTATCAAATCGTTTATCGCTTTTGAACAAATAGGGCAAGATTCTATCTTTATAAAATCCTCATCAACACCAACAAAACCAAGCTCTTTATTATGAACCTTAAACTTAACACGGTTCCTATAATAATAAGGCTCGTCATAGATAATGCCGTTTAAATTCTCTATCTCTATATTGCCTATCTTTTTTAAGGTCTCTTTTAGGATGTTTGATTTTTGATTTAGCTGTTCTGGATAATCAATATGTTGAAAATGACACCCACCGCATCTTCCAAAGTAAGGACAAAGCGGCTCTACCCTATTGGGACTTGGTTCTAAAACAGCTTCTAATTTAGCCATAGAATAATCTTTTTTGTTTACAATATCCTTTATCTTAACTTTTTCCTTTGGTAAGGTAAAAGGCACAAAATATACTTTATTTTGAAATCTTCCTATTCCGTAGCCGTTGTGAACAAGTTTTTCAATTTCTACTATCATCAGGAAAGCTTCTTTAGCTTATCAAAATCTTCTTTTGACATAACATCTATATGTTTACCCAGTATTTTGTAAGCTAGCTTTGTGTTTATACCTCTTTTGCCTATAGCTAAAGAAACTTGGTCTTTGTCGACGGCAACCTCTATTTGATTGTTAGTTTCCCTTATATCAAGGATTTTAGCCGGGAAAAATAAATTTTCCAAAAACTTCTTTTTATCCTCAGAGTATCTTACAACATCTATATGCTCTCCGGCAAGCTCTTTAGATATGGGATTTATTTTTGAACCTTTTATACCTATAACCACGCCCACTGGGTCGATCTTTTTATCCTCTGTATCAACCACAACCTTAGCTTTTTCACCCGGTTCCCTTGCAACAAAAACTATTTTTACAAGCCCGCTTGCCACTTCTGGTATTTCGGTCTCCAAAAGCCTTCTTAAAAACTTAGGGTGTGTTCTGGAAAGCAGTAAAACTGGTCTATTCCTTTCTTTTTGCACGGAAAAAAGCAGCGCTTTCACCCTGTCGTTTTTCTTGAAACTTTCTTTTGGAATTTGCTCTTTCCTTGGAAGTTCAGCATCTATAGGACCCAAATCTACAATAGCGGTTTGATCTTTGGTTATTTCTCTTACTATACCGTGTACAATATTGCCCTCTTGAGATACGTATTCTAAAAACCCACGCTCTCTTTCAGCATTTTCCAATTCTTTTAGGAATTCCTCCTTAGCGGCATAAGCTGCTATGCGGTTTAAATCTTCAGTGGATATATCAAGCTTAGTTTTTTCCTTTCCAGAGACTATATAAGCCGTTATAGTATCGTCTTCTCCAAAATCTATATAAATTTTCCCCCTTATATGCTTTTCTTTTCTTATGCCGTAGGCTATAGCGTTTTTTAAAGCATTTTCCACTATTTTAGCCGGTATATCTTTTTCTTTTGCCACGTTTTCTATGAGCTTCTTTATATTCTTTACCATTTTTCCACATCCAACCTTGCTTTTGCTATTTTATCAAAAGGTATTTTCAAAGTTTTATCTAAAAGCCTCAACACCAAAGTATCGTCTTCTACGCTATCTATATAGCCAGTGTACTCTTGTTTGTTGTCTATCTTTTCCTTTAAATAGAGTCTTGCATATTTGCCCTTGAAAAATTCGTAATGCCATTTTTCTTTTAATTCCCTGGTAAGACCCGGTGAACTCACTTCGAGAAAATAACTGCTTGGTATCACATCTTCTACATCCAAAAGAGCGCTTACTCGCTTTGAAAGTTCCTCACAATCATCTATGGTAACCCCTCCTTCTTTGTCTATTATTATCCTAAGCACCCACCCGTTTTCTGGTTTAAATTCAACATCAAACAGTCTAAATCCAAGGTTATCGGATATAGGTTTAACCAAATCTTTAACGGTGTTAGCTATTTTTTTTGCATCCAACATAGTGTTATTATACCATAACCAAATATAACAATATGATAAAATATAATAATGAAGCTTTATGTGGTCCCCACCCCCATAGGAAATTTAGAAGATATAACAATAAGGGCAATAAACATTCTAAAATCTGTAAAATTTATAGCTTGCGAAGACACCAGAAGAATTCAGGTACTTTTAAAACATTACAACATAGAAGGTAAAACGCTTTTATCATACTATCATCCTAAAGAAGCTATACAAATAAGAAAAATTATATCCCTAATAAGAAAAGACGAAGATGTAGCGCTTGTATCAGATGCTGGCACACCTGCTATATCAGACCCTGGTTTTAAGCTTATAAACGCATGCATAAAAGAAGACATACCAGTAGAAGTACTGCCTGGGCCATGCGCACTAATAACAGCGTTGGTAGGCTCCGGACTTCCAACCCACAGTTTTATGTTTTTAGGCTTTGCACCAAGAAAATCCCAAGAATCCTTTTACAAAGAAATTTTTAGCTGCGACGCTGGGTCTTACATACTATACGAATCACCACAGCGTATATTAGATACATTGGATTTTATAAGCCAAATAGAACCAAACATTACAGTTGCTATCGCAAGAGAGCTTACCAAAATACATGAAGAATACATAAGAGGCAATATAAAAGATGTAATAGAAGAGCTAAAAAAAAGAAGCAACATAAAAGGTGAAATTGTTTTAGTGCTTTCAAAAGAAAATACCTTGCTACAAGAAAAACTTTAGAATAAAAATTTTCTTCTAAAAAACCTTTAAGCATATAATGATATAAAACATTTTTTGAATCACTTTTTTGATTATATTAAAAGCTAAATAAGGAGATTTTCTATGTATTCAATAGATATTGAAATCCCAAATCCGGGATGCGATCATTGTGCAGAACCGCTTGATTTTGACTTTACGTTTGCATTTCAGCCGATAGTTGATATAGAGCAAAAGAAGATATTTGCCCACGAAGCTTTAGTAAGAGGCAAAGAAGGACAGGGAGCAGGTTGGGTTTTACAACATGTAAACGATAAAAATCGTTACAGGTTTGACCAAGAGTGCAGGATAAAATCTATGTCTTTGGCGGCAAAACTTGGTATAAAAACTAAGTTATCTATAAACTTTATGCCAAATGCAGTGTATGTCCCTGAGGCTTGTATTCGCACTACTCTTGAAGTTGCCGATAAAATAGGTTTTGACATTAATAATATTATATTTGAAGTGTTAGAGGACGAAGAAATAAGAAATCCCGACAAGCTAAAGGATATCTTTTCTTATTATGCGAAAAAAGGATTTGGCACAGCCATAGATGATTTTGGTTCGGGATACGCTGGGCTTACTTTATTGGCAGAGCTACAGCCTCAATTTATAAAGTTAGACATGTATCTAATTCGCAACGTACACAAAGAAAAGGTAAAACAATCTATTTTAAACGGTATCATAACTACTGCAAAAGATATGAATATAGACATTATAGCAGAGGGTATAGAAAGCGTAGAAGAAGCCCTATGGCTAAAAGATAAAGACATAAAACTTATGCAAGGGTATTTATTTGCCAAACCTGGGTTTGAACGCTTGTTCGATGAATCTGAGATAAATTTTCCCTTTTAACAGGTTTAAGCTCTAAGTTCTACCTCGTCTGGCGCAGTAAAGAATGCAATTGCAAGCACAATCCAACCTATAAATAGTAAAATACCACCTAAACCAAACAAAATTATCGTAATTGCACCTATATACATAAGAAGACCCGCAGTGCTAAACAACTTATGGTTTATAGCTGAACTAAGCATATCGTAAGCTTGTTTGTAAAAATAAGTAGCTGCTATAAAAAGTATATAAGCTAGTATTATCGCAACAATTATACCTACACCCATACCCAAAAACATCCCACCAGCAAAATACATATGCATGAACCCTGACGACATCAAAACACTCATGAAACTCATTAAACCGAAGAAAAAAGCTATGATCCATCCAGTTAAACCCAATACAAATCCTGTTATAAATTTATTGAATATTGTTGGGTTTTTTAACATGTTGCTAATTTGATAAATGCTAACAATCAAAAGTACACCACCAACTATCAAAAGAAGCGTTCCGATTCCCGGCAAAATACCTAACAATATTAAAATAGCTCCAATTCCGCCTAGCAACTTTTGTGTAGATATGTTTATCTTTTCCCCAGATAAAATTTTTTCTTCCATTATTTTCCTCCTATCACTATTATAACTTATAAATTACTCTTTTGATGAAAAAAATATTACATATTTTCTATCCTTGAGGAGTTGTAGACCACGCTTACGCTGCTTATTATCATAAAAACTGCTGACCATATTGGTTGTATAAGTCCAGCCATAGCTAAAGCAATGCCAAACGTATTGTACACGCTAGCCCATATAAAATTTGTATAAATTATTTTCTTAACGTTGTTAGAAAATTTTATAATCCAGGGTATAGCTTTTAGATTTCTGTTAAAAAGCAATATACCAGCAGATATTCTTGCAACACCAGAAGCGTTTGCCACCGCTACGCTAACATCGCTAACCGCCATGGCAAGAGCGTCGTTTATGCCATCGCCTACATACATTATCTTTGATCCCTTTGCCTTTTTATCTATTACAACTCTTTGTTTGTCTTGGGGTTTTAAAGACCAATAAAGTTCGTCAAAAATATCAGAAAACTCTTCCACAAAAGCCCTCTCGTCTCCAGAGATAAGCCCTACCTTGTAACCCATATGCTTTAACCTCTTTATAGCCTCTAACGCGTTTTCATCTATCTTTTGCTTAAAATAAAGTATCCCTTCCAACTTACCATCCACCGCCACATATACACAAGATAAATTTTCTTCACACGCCCTTGGTGTTATACCCATACTTTCCATAAATTCCTTAGAGCCTATACGCCAGTTCTTATCTTCTATAAAAGCCTCTATACCATAACCGGGTATTATCCTAACCTTTGATGGTTTTAAAAAATCCCCTTGATAATAATTTAACAAACTTTTAGCTATAGGGTGCTTTGAGTAGTTTTCTATAGAAGCTACCTTTTTGATGAAATCTTTTTCATCGCCAAACTGATTGTAGCCGCTATATTCTAAGTTTTCTAAAGTTATTGTGCCCGTTTTATCAAAAAGCACCTCGTTTATATACCTAACGCTGTAAAGGGCTCTTAGGTTTTGCAGGATTATGCCACGCCTTGCCAAGGAGTTTGCCGCATTCCAAAGAGCCAAAGGTGCCGCCACGTTGAAAGCACAAGGGCAAGCTATCAAAAGTACCGCCAAAGAACTCATCAGCGCCTTATCAAAACCAGCCTTATAGTACCAAAAACCAAATGTTATGAGAGAAAGCGTTATGATAGTGGGAACAAATATAGCCGATATCTTGTCCGCTATGTTCTTTTCGGGTGCAAAAGAAATTTTAGCAATTTCTACATTTTCTATAATCTTGTTTATAGTATTTGAATTAAAATCGTTTATGGCTTTTATCAAAAAACTACCATCTATGCTAACACTCCCAGCATAAACGCTGTCGCCTTCAAACTTAGCCACTGGTTTTTGCTCACCTGTAAAAAAACTTTCTTTTACAAACCCTTCTCCTTCAATTACAACCCCGTCAACAGGTATTATTTCATCGGGTTTTACTTTGACAATATCTCCTATTTTTACCTCGTCTATCCTGACTATTTTTTCGGCATTATTTTCTACAACCGTAGCGTAGCTTGGTAAAAGGTCTTTGGTCTCTCCGATGCTTTTAGCAGCCCTATACCTACCAAAAGCCTCTATAAACTTTCCAAAAGCCGACAAAGCCACTATCATAGTAGCAGTTTCATAGTAAGGGGTACCAACACCCATAAGCGTAGAATAAACAGAAATCCCGTAAGCCGAAAAAGCACCTATCGCTATCAAAAGGTCTGTGGTAATCGATTTTCTAAGTAGCGCTTTTATAGAGTTTACAAGATAATCAAAGCCAATGAGTGCCATAACAGGGGTAGAGAGTAAAAGCAGAAAGTAGTTTGTGAGTCTTACTATGGGATCATGGGATGTTTTTGATACGTCACCGCCGTATATGGTGAAAGACAACATCATCACATAGCCTGCCAAGAAAAAGCTTATGCCAAACTTTATAAAAAACTTCTGCACGCTTTGACTTGTTTCGTTTCCAGATATCTTGTTTACAAGATAACATCCAGTACAGCAAAATTCTCTATCTACACCTTTTACGTTAAAAACTATAGGATTTCCTGATATGCTTATACCGCATTGATAACATTTCTTAATAGAAGCTTCGCCCATCCAATCTGATTTTAAATGTTAATATAAATTTTGTCAATGTTAAAGTTTTGGGCTTTTAAGAAAATCAAACAAACCTAAGATGGTATAATAATTATAATGCAAGAATACGGCGCAGATGCGATAAAAGTTGTTACTGGATTAGAACACGTAAGACTACGCCCCTCAATGTACATAGGAGATATCTCCGAAAGAGGGCTTCATCACCTTATATGGGAAATAGTAGATAACTCTGTTGACGAAGCGATGGCGGGCTACGCCACCCATATAAGAGTGCACATACACCAAGACGATTCTGTGACAGTGGAAGACAACGGCAGAGGTATACCCGTTTACATACACAAAGACGTAGGAAAACCAGCGGTAGAAGTTGTTTTAACAGTGCTTGGTGCTGGTGGAAAGTTTGATAAAAAAGCTTATCAATACTCCGGTGGACTTCACGGTGTAGGTGCTTCCGTTGTAAATGCGCTTTCGGAGTGGCTCATAGTAGAAGTTTACAGAGACGGCAAGATATATAGACAAGAGTATGAAAGAGGAGTACCTAAAACAGAGCTTAAAGTTATAGGGGATACTACAAAAAGAGGCACAAAGATTACATTTAAACCAGACGCTGAAATATTTGAAACCACAAAAATAAAGTTTGACATAGTAGAAAAAAGGATAAGGGAACTAGCTTACCTTAACAAAAACGTAACGTTTGAAATAATAGACGACAGGTTAGACAAGCATCTTGTTTATAAATTTGAAAAAGGCATTATAGAGCTAGTAGAGTACCTTGCAGAAGGTAAAGAACCTCTTTTTAACGATGTAATCTACATAGAATCTGGGAAAGATGGTACTTTGGTAGAAATCGCCTTTAAATATACCAAAGACTACAAAGAATCTTTAGAAAGCTTTGTAAACAACATAAAAACCATAGAAGGGGGTACTCACGTCACAGGTTTTAGAAGTGCGTTGTCAAAGGTGGTGTCAAAACTGTCCCAAAATATAAAAATATCAAAAGAACTAAAAGAAATGTTTACAGGCGAAGACCTAAGAGAAGGTCTTGTAGCTGTTGTATCTTGTAAGGTACCAGAACCTCAATTTGAAGGCCAAACCAAAACAAAACTTGGCAACCAAGAAACAAAAACTATAGTAGAATCAATAACGGTAGAATTTTTAACAGACTATTTTGAAAAACATCAAGACATTTTAAAACTCATAGTAGAAAAAGCCATAGAAGCTGCTTTAGCAAGAGAAGCTGCTAAAAAAGCAAAAGATTTGGTAAGAAGAAAATCTTTTTTAGAAGATACATCTTTGCCGGGTAAATTGGCGGATTGTTCCGAAAAAGACCCATCAAAATGTGAGATTTTTATAGTAGAGGGAGAATCGGCAGGTGGTTCTGCAAAACAAGGTAGAGACAGAAGGTTCCAAGCTATATTACCATTAAAAGGTAAAATACTAAACGTAGAAAAAGCTAGGATAGACAAAGCCCTTTCCAACGAAGAAATAAGAGCAATCATATCAGCCCTGGGTTGTAATATAGGAGAAGACATAGATTTGAGCGCCCTTAGATATCACAAAACCATAATAATGACAGACGCTGACGTAGATGGTTCTCACATAAGGACTCTTTTGCTTACATTTTTCTATAGATTTATGACAAAACTTATTGAAAATGGCCATGTGTATATAGCACAACCACCGCTTTACAAAGTGAAAATAGGAAAAAAAGAAACTTACATAAAAGACGATAAAGAACTAGAAAAATTTTTACTAAACATCATAAGGACCGATGTGTCTATAACAGACGCCAAATCAAACACCTATAGAGGTGATGTACTGATAAACATGTTAAATACTATAAAAGAGCAACACAACACAATAGCTCAAATACTAAACAAAAGAAACAAAGATGTGATAACCTACCTCTTGTCAAACAAAATAGACGAAAGCTATCTCAAAGATGAGCAAAAAGCTAAAAAGCTATTGCAAGATATACAATCCATAAAAAGTGTAAGTAGCGCCAAATTAAAATACGACGACTTTGACAGCTCTTACTCTATAGTCATATACGATATCTATCAAAACTTCAGCATTATAGATGTGGATTTTCTTACTTCCGGCACTTACAAAAAGCTGTTTGAAGAGCACAAAGAATTTTTCTCTTACCCTATAAGCCTAAAACTTGGGCATAAAGTTAAAAATATAGAAAAACCAGTAGAAGACCTTTATCAAGACATAATAAATTTTGTAAAAGACGGCATAGAGATACAGCGATACAAGGGTCTTGGTGAAATGAACCCAGAACAGCTATGGGAAACTACCATGAACCCAAACACCAGAAGGCTACTAAGAGTATCCTTAGAAGATGCGGCAGAAGCGGATAGAATATTCTCTATACTGATGGGCGAAAACGTAGAACCAAGGCGAGAGTTTATAGAGACCTACGCCAAGGAGGTAAGAAACTTAGATGTTTAAAAGAGTGATAGTGGGCTTAGACGGTTCAAAACCATCTTTTGTGGCCTCTCAATACGGACTTGAGCTGGGTTCGAAGTTAAACATACCTGTAGTAGGAATACACGTTTTAGATAGTACGTTGACCGAAGAAAGCCTGTTGGCAGATTTAGCTGGGGTTTTGGGCTTTTCTTACTATGAGGGTATAAGTGCAAAAGTGAAAGAGTTTTTAGAAAAAGAATCAGAAGCGCTTTTAGATGAGTTTAGCGCCCTTGGAAGAAAATTAAACGCCAAAGTTTCAACGCTTCAAACCTGGGGAAATCCAGCAAAAGAGATTGCTTCACAAGGGGATTTGGAAGATATTATATTTGTTGGAAAACCTGATCACGACAAAAGTATAAAAGGCATACATATAAGCTCTACTTCAGAGCAGGTGATTAAAAGAGCGAAATGTCCGGTTTTTGTAGCTTTTAAAGACGAGTATAAACCAATAGAAAACATAATGATTTGTCATGACGGCAAAGACGAAGACGATAAGCTGCTTGATTTTACCAAAAATTTAAACAACGTATACAACGCAAAAATATTTTTATATCATGCCGATGAGTTTGGCTCCAAGAAAGAAAAGTTTGAGAAACTCTCAAAAGATTACGGTTTTGAGCTTATAATAGAAAAAGCCGTAGCAGAAGAAGGTATAGTATCAAACGCGGAAAAACTAAAAATAGATTTGGTAATACTTGGTTCTCACAAGAAAAGGCTTGTTCACTTTTTTATGGGAAGCACCACTACATTTGTATTTCACTACATAAAGACAAACATGTTGGTAGTAAAATAAATGTTTTATAACACCCTAATAGTGGGTCTTGGTCTCATAGGTGGGTCTTTAGCTTTTGATATTAAAAGCAAGAAACTATCAAAGCATCTATACGCTTTAGATAAAGACCAAGAAACGCTAAAAACCGCAGTAGAAAACGGTTTGATAGATGGAATATTTAAAGAGGGCGTAAAATACGATTTTGTAATATTTTGCAATCCAATATCTACCCTAGAAAATGTGGCAAAATATATAAAAGAACACATAAAAGATGCCGTAATAACAGATGTGGCTTCTGTAAAAGAATATCCGGAAAGTGTTTTCAAACCTATTTTTAAAGAACGATACGTTGGCTCTCATCCAATAGCTGGATCTCATAAAAACGGTTTTGAAAATGCATCAAAAGATTTGTTTTCAAATAGACTAACGATAGTTTGTCCTACTGATATATCAAAAGAAGAGCATATAGAAAAAGTAAAAACATTCTGGAAGCATATAGGAGCTAAAGTAGAGGTTATGAGTGCAAAAACCCACGATGAGATATTCGCAGTTACATCACATCTTCCACACCTAATAGCTTACGCTCTTACAAAGACATTGCCAGAAGAGTACAAAAACTACGTAGGGCAGGGGTTTTTGGATACCACCAGAATAGGCGCTAGTCAATCGGATCTCTGGGCAGATATTTTTCTATACAACCAAGAAAATGTATTAAAAAGTATAGAGCTTTTCAAAAAACAATTAGATATGTTAGAACAAGCAATAAAAGACAAAAACAAAGAAAATCTCAAAGGTATATTGGACAAAGTATCAAAAAAAAGGAAAAGCCTATAAAAATCTTTCCAAAGCCTTACCAAAAAACGCAAATACAATCAGCTTAAAAGCCCTAGACAAAAGAGCCATAGCTATAAACCTATAGTAACCAAACCTTAGTATGCCAGCTATCCAGTTTATCACATAGAAAGGTTCTCCTATCAATATTGCAAAAGCACCGTACTTATGGAAAAGGGCTTCGGTCTTTCTAAATTTATTTTCAGAAACAAACCTAGATACAGCCCTGTAGCCGTAGTTATAACCTATGTAGTATACTATAGAAGCCCCTATAAAATCACCTAACAGCGCGCAAAAAGCCACAAGATAGATATTCATCTTGTAAACCGTACCAGCGGTCATAAGAGGCAGTGTAGAAAGAGGAAACACGCTAGACTCTATAAGGCCCACCAAAAATATGCCTATGTAACCAAATTTTAAAAGATTCATAATTTACTCCTTGTATAGATCTTCAAAAATACATTTAAATCTTTCCCTATCGCTACAAACCACAAACACCTCTTGGACAGAGGTGCCATTTTTATATAAAAGCTTAAAACCAGAAGAAGTTTCATATTGTAAAAAAAGACCTTTAGATCCTCTTCCTTTGTTGTTTCTAAAAATCCTTCCAGGTATTACAGCTTCTACTATATCAATCTCCAAAATCGGTCTTATATACTTATCAAAACCCTCCAACGTGTGATGCTCAAGCTTTAGCTTACCTTTTCTATATTTACTCATAAAAGATGACAAGTGTTGTTGAGATATTCTATGTAAAACCTATCGCCTACAAGCCTCAATTTAGAAACACCGGTGTTATCCGTGTGTATGTTCCAAAGCGGTGCTCTAAACTTTGTAGCTTCCATGATAAACCCATGTATAAATCCGCCGTGAGAGACAACGGCTATATGCTCATGTTTTTGGGCTTTTACAATATCTATAAACTCTCTCACTCTTTTTAAAAAAGATTCTTTGGTTTCTTGGGTAGGAAGAGGGTTTTCCAAAGGGTCTTTGGACCAAGCCATCATCATATCTTTGTGCTCTACAAACATCTGTATAAAGTTTTTACCCTCTAACTCTCCAAAAGATATCTCTCTTATGCGAGGCTCCACAATTATTTCTTTGTTTAGAGCTTTTGACAGAAATATTGCCGTCTTTAAAGCTCTTTTTTGGAAAGATGAGTATATAACATCTATTTTTTTATTTTTAAAAGCCAAAGACAAAAGCTTTGCTTGAACGTATCCAAGAGGCGTAAGAGCGCTGTCTAAACTGCCTTGAAATATACCTTTTTCATTGTATTCACTTTGAGCATGTCTTATAAGATATATATGTTTCATCTTTGATATATTTTAACATAAAAGCCCTCTTTATCCAAATCTACCAGTTATATAGTCTTCCGTAAGTTTTTCTTTTGGATTTGTAAAGATTGTCTCCGTTTTATCAAACTCTATAAGCTTGCCCAAATACATAAAAGCCGTATAGTCTCCTATACGAGCGGCTTGTTGCATGTTATGGGTTACTATCACAATAGCCATTCTTTTTTTAAGCTCTATGATAAGTTCTTCTATTTTTGCCGTTGATATTGGATCAAGTGCAGATGTCGGCTCATCAAACAAAAGCACTTCAGGGTTCACCGCTATAGCCCTTGCTATAACAAGGCGTTGCTGTTGACCTCCGGATAAGGAAAAAGCGTTATCGTTGAGCCTATTACCCACCTCGTCCCAAAGAGCAGCCATTTTTATAGCAGCTTCAACCCTATCTTTTAACTCGGTTTTATTGTTGATACCCATCAACCTAAGACCAAAAGCTACATTCTCAAATATAGACATTGGGAAGGGAGTAGGCTTTTGAAAAACCATACCTATTCTGCTTCTTAAAACTATCAAATCCGTAGACTTTGATAGTATGTTGGTGTTATCAAAGATTATTTCTCCTTCGTACTTTATGCCTGGGTAAAGATCATGCATACGGTTTAAACATCTTAAAAGCGTAGTTTTACCACATCCGCTAGGGCCTATAAGAGCGGTTACCCTTTTGTCTGGTATTGGCATATTGATGTTCTCTAAAGCTGGTTTTAAGCTTTTCTTATAGTAAAAATTTAAGTTCCTTATATCAATCTTAGGGCTTTCAATGGCTATTACACTGCTCATATGCACCAAGTCTCCTTTAACCTTTGTTTATCTTTGTAATACGCCTTGCCACATACATAAAAGGGGCTGTAAAAGACCCTCCATGCACCAAGTATTTGGCTATTATAACCGCCGCCAAGACACCTAACGTAAGAACAAATCCAGCCGCCCAGGCTTGTTCGTGCCATTCGTGGTATGGACCTGTAGCGTATATGAATATAGTTATAGTGAGAGTAGCCATAGGTTTTAAAAGATTAAAGGTTGTATGGTCGTTGTTAAAAGAAGTAAACAAAAGAGGCGCCGCTTCACCTGCCATCCTGGCAAGACCTAGTATAACACCAGTAAGTATACCGGTTTTAGCCGCCCTCATGGTAACTTTTTTTATCACATAGTGTTTGTAAGCTCCCAAAGCGTAGGCAGCTTCTCTCATCTCCTTCGGCACAAGCTTTAGCATCTCATCGGTAGCTATTGTAATATAAGGAAGTGATAAGATTGAAAGAGCCACAGAACCAGATAAGCCGTTAAAACTGTGAAGAGGTGCCACAAGCACTACATAGACAGCAGCACCAATAACTATGGCTGGCATAGATATGACGATATCTGCCAAATTTCTTATAAACATAGCCCACCAAGTACCTCTACCGTACTCAGCCAAAAATATCCCAGCCATAATACCTATAGGCGTGCCTATGAAAGCAGCTATAGTGGTAATTATAAATTGACCTATGAAAGCCATCCTGAGTCCACCACCAGGCATACCAGGCGGGGCTGGGTCTTTGGTGAAGAAATCGAGATTTAAATATTCATATCCATGGTAAATAATAGAAACAAGTATCCACCCCAAAAACACTATACCGTATAAAGCTGCTAACGTAGATAAAATCATTATAACGTTGCTCTTTAAAACCCTTGCTTTGATTCTTACGTTTTCCATCTTCTTTCCAATCTCCACACTATAAACTTTGCTACAGCAAGAGTACTAAAGGATATGGTAAGAAGTATCAAAGCTAGATAAAACAAAGCTGATAAATAAAGATGTGTCATAGCTTCCGTAAACTCATCCGCCAATGTAACTGTTATGGTAGTTACGGAATTTAACAAAGATAGCATATCCAAGAAACTACCAGGGTTATGGTTGTTGCCGTTTACAAAAGACACCGCCATAGTTTCACCCAAAGCCCTACCTATAGCAAATATACCAGCACCAAATATACCAGAAGAAACGTAGGGCATAACCACTTTCCTTATCACTTCCCACCTAGTGGCACCAAGCCCATAAGCGGACTCTTTAACCACCTCCGGCACCAAAGAGAAAGCGTCTTTTATAAGCGAAGACATAAAAGGCGTAATCATAATAGAAAGTATCACTGCCGTTGTAAATGTGTCTATACCTATACCAGGACCGTTAAACAAAAATCCTATTATTGGTAACGTAGCAAGATGATCTAGTATCCAAGGTTCTACATGATTTTGCATAACTGGAGCCAATACAAAAAGGCCCCACATACCATATATAACAGTCGGGATTGCCGCTAAAAGCTCAATAGCGGTGGTAACTATAGGTTTTAACCAATGGGGAGCCAACTCAGTTATATATATAGCTACTCCTATACTTATGGGCGCGGCAAATATAAAAGCCCATATTGTAACGTATATAGAACCAAAAAGCGGCGTGAAAGCACCAAAGTTGTTATCTACCGCATCCCAGCTTTTGTTTGTAATGAAATGCCAAACACCAAAAGCTTTTATAGCAGGGTATGCCTCTATGAAAAGGACGACAAACACAGTTATCACCACAAGTGGAATCAAAGCCGCTGCCGTAAAAGCCGCAATTTTAAATAAAGTATTTCCTAGCTTGCCGTTTCTTTTCATAGAAGCAACGGGGCTTATAGCCCCGCTATCTTTTAATTCTATCATATTATAAGCCTTTAGTTATTACCAACTTAACTTACCAGCTTAGACCTTGCTTTTTCCAAGAAGCCATTATATCTTTCTTGACAAAATCTGGAAGCGTAATGTAATCAAGAGCCTTTAGGTCAGCATCACCATGATTAAACACCCATGTATAGTATTGTAATACGTAAGAGTTCGTATTTTTGCCCTTTGGAAGTAGTATAAATGTAGGACCTTCTATAGGATAGGAGTATTTACCTGGAGGATTTGGAAGCTCCATATAAAAGTCGTTTTTCATAGCTTCGTTCCAATTTGCTTGTTTGGCAGCCGCTATCATGGTTTGCATAGTTGGAGCAACCCACCAACCAGCTTTGTTTTCTAAGACTGCAACGTTGAAGTGGTTTTGTTTGAAGTAAGCGTATTCAACATAACCTATAGCACCTCTAACTCTCATTATGTAGTTTGTTACACCCTCAGAACCTTTACCACCTATACCCACAGGCCATGGCACAGAGGTGTTGAACCCTATCTTTTGTGCCCAAGCTGGACATACTTTTGTAAGATAGTTTGTAAATATCCAAGTAGTACCAGAACCATCGGCTCTATGGACTGGTGTTATTGGTATGTGTGGTAAATTTAGCTTTGGATTTGTGGCTTTTATCTCTGGGTCGTCCCAATATCTTACCTTACCCATATAGATATCGCATATTTGTTTACCGGTGAGGTGAAGCTGATAGTTTCCAACGCCTGGTATGTTGTAACCCATTACCACACCACCTATAGCATCTGGCCACTGAATAAGACCTCTTTGTTTTAACTCTTCTGGTTTTAACGGAGCGTCAGATGCACCAAAATCTATCGTTCTTTTCGTAGCTTGAAGTATACCACCACCAGACCCTATACCTTGATAGTTTACATGGTTTCCTGTAGCTTGCTTAAAGTGAAGAGCCCATCTTTGCATAGCAGGTTCAATAAATGTAGAACCAGCTCCTGTTATAGTCCAAGCCATAGCCCCTTGAAGACTACCAGCAAAAACAGCTAATGCCAGCACCTGTTTTAACTTCATACAAACCTCCTTAAGTTTTGATGCTTTTATTATAAAAAACAATTGTTAATTTTCTGTTAAGATGCTAAAGAAAACTCTATACCATGTTTGTTGAGTTCATCTATGAGGGTTTTTGAAAGCACCACATCTTTAGAGGTTTGCACTATAGCTCTATAAGAAGAAGCGTCTAGCTCCAAAACAACTTTTTGAGATTTTATAACATCTTCGTTAGCCTTAGGCGTATATTTGTCTAGCATAAGTTTAAGCTTTTCCAAAAAGCCATTTCTTGCCTTTTCCTCATCTATCTTAAGAGTTAAAGTGTTGTATTGATTTAGCAAGGAATCTACAGAATAAAGCTCATTTGCCACTATCTTGAGGTTTTCGTTTTCAATGTCTATGTCTAAAAGGCCCTTTACCACCACCACTTCATCTTCTTTTATAAAACTCTCAGAAGATGCGTACCTATCTGGGAAAACCACAACTTCAACAATATCTGTTTTGTCCACAAGATTAAAGATGGCCATGTAAGAACCGTTCTTGGTTTTTTTAATTTGTAAGTCACTTATAACACCCACAAGCGTATATTCTGCCGATGCGCTTTGCCCAGCCTCATCGTCTATACTTTGGTTTGGCGTAGTATCAAAATCTATATCTTCTATATTTGTTATATCTTTATTGTGAGATAAAATCCATTTGTACTTATCCAACGGATGCCCAGATATATAAAAACCAAGAACCTCTTTTTCTAGCTTTAGTATATCTATAGAAGAGGTTTGCTCTGTTTGCTCTGTAGATTTCAAAGCTTTCATACCAAACAAAGACCTTTGAGCTATGCTTGATATATCTTGAGAATTCAAAAGCCTTGAGAGAAAATCCTCTCTATTTTTATAACCGCTTTTCTCTATAAGGCTATCAAAGGCTCCTGCTTTTGAAAGAGCTTCCAAAACTTTTTTGTTTACTTTCCTATTGTCCGTATTTTTGGTAAAATCTTGAAAACTTGAAAAGTCTCTTCCAATTTTTTCTTGCATAGATTTTATATGTCTTGCGGTATCCTCACCAACACCCTTTATTCTTCCAAGTCCAAACCTTATATGTCTTGGAGCTTCTATCTTAAAGTCCACGTCTGATTTGTTTATATCTGGGGGTAATACTTTTATACCAAAAGACTTTGCATCTTTTAAAAGGTTTATAAACTTTTTATCAGAATTCTCTGTAGAAAATTTAACGGTGTAAAACTCATCTGGATAATAAAGCTTCATGTAAGCAGTCCAAAAAGATATATAACCGTAAGCTACAGAATGAGATTTGTTAAAAGAATAAGAAGCAAACTCCTCTATTTCAGACCAGAGTTTTTCTATTTTATCGGCAGGGTATCCTCTCTCGCAGCTTCTTCTTATAAAGTCATCCTTTATCTTTGCCATAAGGTCGGCTTTCTTTTTACCTATGGCCTTTCGTAAATTATCAGCTTCGCCCATTGTAAATCCAGCAAGAATATTTGATATAAACATTATCTGCTCTTGATAGACGATAAGACCGTACGTTTCTTTTAGCACTTCCTCAAGCTCTTCAAATTCGTATACAACTTTCTCTTTACCAAGTTTTCTATTTATAAATTTATCCACCATCCCACTTTTGATAGGTCCGGGTCTATAAAGGGCTAACGCTGCTACAATATCTTCAAATCTGTCTGGTTTTAAACGTTTGATAAGCTCCCTCATACCCTTTGATTCAAGTTGAAACACCCCTATAGTTTCACCGGTAGCTAGAAAATCATAAATTTCTTTGTTGTTAAAATCCAAAGACAAGAAATCAATATCTATACCTTTGTTTTGTTTTACAAGCTCCTTCATCTTCCATAGTTCTGTAAGAGTTTTTAATCCAAGAAAATCCATTTTAACAAGCCCAAGCTCTTCTAGATGAGCCATATCGTATTGAGTAGCTATGTTTCCACTACTATCGTCTTTTACCGATTTATCAAGATAAAGAGGTGCCAACTCTATAAGAGGCTTAGGAGCTATCACAATACCAGCGGCATGTAAAGATGTATGTCTTGTTAGACCTTCAAGTTTTATAGAGATTTCTACAAGCTCTTTTATCTGAGGGTCTTTTTTGGCAAGATCTCTAAATTTCTTTACGTTATCTTCAATATCCCCTCTATGTCCATATCTTTCCATCAACTCTTCTATGGGCGTTATATACATCTCTTCAAGACTCAGCCAAGTGCCTTGGACGTTGCCTTGAGGTATAAGCTTTGCTAGTACATCGGCATCTTTGTAAGCCATACCCATGGCTCTAGCCACATCCCTAAGAGTTTGTTTAGCTTTCATGGTATTGTAGGTAATTATCTGAGCTACCGAATCTTTGCCGTATTTTTCTTTCACATATTCTATAACCTTATCCCTGTTGTCCATGCAAAAGTCTACGTCTATATCTGGCATAGATATACGCTCTGGGTTTAAAAATCTTTCAAAGATAAGCCCATGCTTCAATGGATCAACATCTGTAATGTTTAAAGCAAAAGCTACCAAAGAACCAGCCGCAGAACCTCTCCCAGGACCCACGGGTATGTTGTTTGATTTTGACCAATTTATAAAATCTGACACTATTAAGAAGTAGCTATCAAAACCCATATTTTGTATTACTTCCAATTCATAATTTAACCTATCCCAATACTCTTTCTCGGGTATGTTTTTACTTATTTGAGACTTTTGTATACGGCTTTTAAGACCCTCAACAGCTAAATTTCTAAGGTAAGAAGATATATTAACGCTTATATCGTTACCTTTGAAAAACTCAGGAAATTTGTAAGACTTATCTTCAAAGATACTCAAAGAATCGGCAATTTTTTCTGATATCTCAACGGTGTTTAAAAGCGCCTTTTCCCATTGGTCCCACTTTCCTTCAAATTTCTTTACCATCTCCTCGTAAGAAGCAAAGTGCATACCATCGTAATGCCCAAAAGCATCCTCTCCAAGCTCTTGAAGTGTTTTTTTCATTTGAATTGCCATCAACACGTTGTGAGCTCTCAAATCTTCTTCCAAAAGATAATGACAATCGTTGGTAGCCGCAAACTTTACATCGTATTTTTTGGCTATCTCTATGAGGGTTTTATTGGCGGTTTCTTGAGCTGGTATATGATTTGATTGAAGCTCTAAGTAAAGATCGTCTCCAAAAATATCTTTAAACTTTTTAACCCAAGAGTAAGCCATTTCCTCATTGCCTTGGGCTGCGTAAAAAGTAGGCACTCCTTTAAGACAAGCTGTCAAGGCAATTAGACCTTCCGCATGCTGCTCCAAAACCTCATAATCTATTCTTGGCTTATAGTAAAAGCCCTCAATAAAAGCGATAGAAGATAACTTCATGAGGTTTTTAAGTCCAGTGTCGTTTTTTGCTAAAAGTATGATATGGTGATTTATCCTATCGGTTATGTTATCTTCGGAACCTTTTCCCTTGTGCTCAGTCCTTTTTCCGGTAGTAAAGTAAGCCTCCATACCTATTATAGGCTTTATACCGTTATTTTTCATCTCTTTGTAAAAGCTCATAGTACCAAAGAGATTGCCGTGATCCGTTATGGCTACAGCTCTATAGCCGTATTCCTTTGCCTTTTTAGCCAAATCCTTTATCTTTATAGCTCCGTCTAAAAGTGAATATTGCGTGTGAAGATGAAGATGCACAAAATCTTTCATAAAATTGATTATATTTACAACTCCAAAGTTTGGAAATGGCTTCTTAACCTACCCCAAAAAGACGTTTAAGCTCTTTTATCTTAAGTATCTACCATTCTCAAATTTTATGTTTGGCCATATTCTTTTGCTTCTTTAAAAAAGACTAAGACAGTGCATACAAGTCTATCCAATCCAAATTTAAAACATGTAGGACGTGATCCATAATCATTCTATCGTAAAGCTCTGGAAACTTCTTAAACTTTTCGTATCTTTGAAGAACAATGGATTTCGTCTCTTGACTTAGTAAATGCCATTCTTTTTCAAAAATACGCCTTTTTATACTGTTTAAAATACTTGCAGCCTCTTCTTCTGTCGTAGGATAAGGGGTTTTATCTAAATCCAAGTCGTATTTTTTGTCTAAGCCGGTGTATTTTAATCGTTTTATATGTAAGTCAAATCTTCCTATATACCAATATTCATCGGAATTTGCCCACATTCTTCTTATAAAATCTGTGATAGAGGTATTTATATCGTTATCACACATAAAAAGCATAGCCTTTCTTCTTTTAAACTCTGGAAGTCTGTACATATATTTTTCTATACCTTGGAGTATAACCTCCTTAGGAACTTTCTTTTTTAAAATATAATCAAGGTAGAGCTCCTCAGCGTAAGAAAGGTAAAAAGTGCTTTGTTTTAAATCAAGGAAAAAATCTTTTACAGTCTCAAAATCTTCTGTATTCCTATATTCTTGTCCGAGAGACTCGTCATTTTCTTTTATAACAACATCTTTTTCATCGTTTTCCATATTCAGAGTGCTCCTATATCATCTAGAGCTTGTTTTATGGCTTTTATTTGAAGTAAAATACTTTCTAAATCTTTCAAAGGTATAGAGTTTGGGCCATCGGATAACGCTTTGTCTGGATTTGGATGCGTTTCCATAAAAACGCCGTCTACACCAACTGCCACTGCGGCCCTTATGAGGTACGGCACAAACTCCCTCTGCCCTGAAGAACTTCCACCTGCACCACCGGGAAGCTGAACGCTGTGAGTAGCGTCAAATATAACGTCTGCATACTGCCTCATGATAGGCATAGAGCGCATATCCACCACAAGGTTGTTGTAACCAAAAGAAGAACCTCTTTCCGTTAAGTAAAATTTACCGTCTTTGTTTTTAGATTTTAACTTATCTATTATATGTTTGGTATCCCAAGGAGCTAAAAATTGCCCTTTTTTCACATTTACACTTTTACCGGTTTCTGCACAAGCTAAGAGTAAATCTGTTTGTCTGCACAAAAAAGCTGGAACTTGAATAATGTCTACCACTTCAGACACTGGTTTTACCTGATGAGTTTCATGCACATCCGTAGTAACCGGTAAAGAAAATTCTTCTTTTATTCTCTTTAAAATCTCAAGACCTTTTTCAAGTCCAGGTCCTCTGTAAGAATTTATAGACGTCCTATTGGCTTTATCAAAAGAAGCCTTAAACACAAAATCAAACTCTTTATATTTTAAGGAAAGTTCTTTTAGATGAGAAGCCACCTCAAAGCAAAGCTCATAAGACTCTATTACACAAGGACCCGCTATTATAATAAATTTCTTTTCCATCAAAAAACTCCGTAAGTTTTTCATATCCTCCCATATCAAAAGCCCCTACAAAAGCAACAGCTTCATCTTCTTTCAAGTTTAAAAATATATCTTCTACATCAAAGCTTGGTTTGTCAAAATACCCTTCGTAAGTTTTGTAGGCTTTTATACTAAATATATTTTGAATAGGACTTTTAGAGATTATCAAAACAGTAGAATCTTTATAAGAAAGCTGAGACTTGATATGTGCTTTTATCTTTTTAGAGTTTAGAAGGGGTGCTTTGTATTCTTCGCTTACTACAAAACACGGTGAAACATCTTTGTTATCAGCAACAAACTCTTTTGAGAATATTATCTTTACATTTTGTTTCGTAAGATATAAAACATCTTCTTTTGAAATGGAAAAATCTATGTTTGCCTTCACAACACCGTTGGTAGGTTTTGAATAATACCTAACGTAAGATGGAATTGGTTTATCGTCTATAAATATATATCCACTCAACAAATCCCAACCTAAAAAACTAAAGTTTATCTCTTTTGCATAAAATCCCATAGACTCTGCTAAAAGCCTAATACTTTTTATAAAAAGAAGCTCCTCTTTAGAACCAGGGCTCATTTTGGCCCACATAAAAATTTCTTCATCTGGTCTTTGGTTAAAAAGCCCGTGTATGCATCCGCAGTAATCTTGTGAGTATATTTCGTTTAATTTTGTAAGCTCGTGCATTATTTGAACTCCGCCACCTTTTCTATAATCTACGCTTATGAAATCTATACCGTATTCTTTAGAAAAGATAGAAGCCACATGGTTTATCTGATTTATACTTTTCTTTGGACTCATTAAAAGCGTAGTGGTAATAGCTCTAGCGCCTAAATTTCTTGCAACCTCAAAAGACTCTTTTAGCCTTATATCAAAACAAACTTCACATCGTTTACCCTTTTCTGGTTCTTTTTCAAGACCCTCTACTGCCAACAGCCATGCATCGTCGTCGTATTTTCCTTCTATAAGCGGTATACCAAGCTTTTCACAAACTCTTTTTGTTTCTACAAGCCTCAAATCGTACTCTGTTTTTGGGTGAATGTTTGGGTCATAGAAAAACCCTATCCACTCGTAATCTTTATAATCGTTTTTCAGCTTTTCTAAAAAGTAAATACTATCCGGCGCGCAGCATATATGAACAAGACCTTTCACTTTTGAACCCCCAGCTTTAACACCAAAACATCCTTTTTAATCTCGTAGTCTTTTATTATAACACGCTCTTTAAATTGATTTGGTACCTTCGTATAAAGCTCGGACGCCTTTATGTAAGGCCAAAAATTTAAATAAGGCCTTCCCTCTATAACTTCAAAAACGCTTGGTAAAAGCTCAACATCTTTTTCTAAAAGCATATCAAACCCAACAGCCCTTTTGCCAGCCTTTCTATCGTTTATAAAATACTCTCCTTCTTTTAACCTTATCTTATAGTCTTTGCTAAAAGCCAAAAACTTTTTTTTCACCACTACATCCATCACGTGCGGGGCTAAAAAAACCGGCACATTTAAAATATTTTCTAACTCTTTTTGATTTATTGGAAAATCTATGGTAGCTTCCATTAAGTTGCCAAAGTTTATTAAGTCTTCCGCAAAAATTCCCATGCTATAATATTAGCTATGGAATCAAACTATGCAATAGTTTTAATCACAACACCAAAGGAAAAGGCTAAAGACATTGCAAGGTTTATAGTGGAAGAAAAGCTTGGGGCTTGTGTTAACATAGTAAGCGGGATAGAATCTATATACTGGTGGCAAGGACAGATTGAGACATCTGAAGAATCTCTTCTTATCGTAAAAACTCTAAAGGAAAAAATTGTGCTTTTAATAGAAAAGGTAAAGGCTATACACCCTTACACGGTACCTGAGATTATATCTTTAAACATAGAATCTGGCATCGAATCTTATCTAAAGTGGATAGAGGATTCAATTGGATAAATAGTTTTGTTTAAACCATCTATTAAATATCTCTACTGCCCAGACATGGTGTTTGTAAGCTTTTGAATTGCCGTTTTCATATAAAAATCTTAAAAATACTTCATCAAAAAAGCCATGTTCTTTATTCACATTGAGCCAATCTTTCAAAAAGTCTTTCTTTTCTTTGTAAAACCATTCTATAAATGGGTAAGAAAATCCCTTTTTTCTTCTATAGACAATCTCTTCTGGCAGATATTTTATAGCTACCTTTTTAAGAAGATGTTTATTTTGGTTTGATATTCTAAGGGTTGGATCTACATTTAAAACAAGCTGGTGAAGTTCGTGGTCTAGCATGGGGGCTCTTAGTTCTACAGAATGAGCCATGGCCATTTTATCTACTTTCATCATAAGCACTTCTCCTATCCATATGTACATATCCACAAAGTAATACCAAAGAGATTGGTGATGATGTTTAAAAGGTTCAAACCTTTTTGAGAATAACTCAATTTGATTATTTTCATAAGAAAATCTTAAAAACTTTTTAAGCTCAAGCTCTGTAAAGCATTCGCCTATTGTCCTAAACACAACCTCATCTTTTAAAGCTCTTCTAAAAAATTCTTGGTATTTTGACATATTCTCTTGAAAATTTATACTTTCAAGCAAAAGCTCTTTTGATTCTTTTTTTAGGCTTTTAGAAAGCTCATCGTAAGCTAGATACTTATAATACATATCGTATCCAAAAAAAAGCTCGTCAGAACCTTCACCAGAAAGAGCAACTTTTATCCCATTTTCTTTGATACAAGAAGATATAACATAAGTTGGAAGCGTAGCTGGATCGTTTATAGGCTCATCTAAAAAATAAACCACTTCATCTATCTTGTCTATAAAATCCTTTGAGCTTATTGTGATGGGATGATGGTTTGAGCCTATAAAATTAGACACTTTTAAAGCCCATGAAAGCTCGCTGTAATGCTCGTATTCATCATAGCCTATAGAAAATGTGTTTATGTTCCTGTTAAACTTATCCTTAGCAATCTTTGAATACAAAGCGCTCACAAAAGAAGAATCAAGGCCTCCCGAAAGCAACGAAGCCACTTCCACATCCCCCACAAGCCTAAGCTCCACCGATTCTATAAGCTTATCTTCTATATCTTTTAACACTTGACCCTCGTTTTGATGGCTTTTAGAAGCGTATTCAAGAGGATTGTAGTATTCTTTTATAAGAAGTCCATTTTTATCTAAAATCCCAAAACAAGAAGGCGGTAGTTTATATATGCCTTCGTATATCGTTTTACCGTAAGAAGGGGCTAAATATCTAAAGTAATCTGCCACCCCATTTTTATCAGGTAGTGGTTTTTTATCAAAAAATGGTAAAAGCGCTTTTATCTCAGAAGAAAACAAAAAATTTTCTTTTATAAAAGTGTAGTAAAAAGGCTTTTTACCAAACCTATCCCTTGCAAAAAACAAAGATTTTTTATCAGCGTCGTATATACAAAAGGAAAACATACCTCTTAGTTTGCTAAGGACCTCTACACCAAAATATCTATAAGCTTTTAAAAGCACTTCAGTGTCTGAAGATGAGTTAAAGCGTATTCCTTTTGAAGTGAGAAAATCTCTTATGGATTTGTAATTGTAGATTTCTCCGTTGAAGATTATTACGTTGTTGGTCTCTTCGTCTACCATAGGCTGATTTCCCAAAGGCGATAAGTCTATGATAGAAAGCCTTCTATGCCCAAATATAATATCTTCGTTTTGATAAATGCCATTAGCGTCTGGTCCTCTGTGGGCTATTTTATCTAAAGCCTTCTTAAAAAGGTTTATATCTACAGATTTTGGATTTCCAAAAAGCCCCAATATACCGCACATGTCAATATCTTTTAAAGTCTTTGGCTTTTAAAATGGTGCCTGCAAGAAAATCTATATCCACCTTCATAGACCCCCACACGTTTTGAGCAAGCTCGTCAAAGCGCTTTCCTATAAGCTTAAGAGCCGTGTTTACAAGAGCGTCTTTATCGTTTACCCATTTCATAAGTCCCACATCCACCACATACTTATCGTAATGACTTACAAAGCTCCTTGTAGATATGACAGGCGTGCCAAAGTATGTGGCTTCTAAGTTTATGGTACCTCCTCCTCCAATAAACAAAGAAGCAAAAGCCAAAAGATGCTGGATTTTGTATTTCTTTTCCAATATTATGGCAAATTTAAAAAGCTCTTTTAAAGGCTCTGCTTCATACCTTGGTATTATTACAAACGTTGCATCTATTTTATCTTTTAACTCTAAAAGCCCATCGTACAAAAGGCTATATTTTTTCATCACATAAGAGGCTTTAAACTCCTCTTCCCTTACTACTATTATGGGTTTATCCAAAGGTATAGCCATCACATCTTTCACATAGTTGATATCTGGTTTAAAATCGTAAAGCCATATCAAAGGGTCTATAAAATCGTATGTGTAAACTTGATCTTTTTCCAATGCAAACCTATAAAATATTTCATCTGGGACCACAAAAGGCTTCAAAGCTACACTAGAAAGAGGAAGCGTAAGCCTCGCTTGAGGAAGCGCCTTTTTAAAATCATGTTTATAATCAGACAAAGGTATATCGTAAAAATTCACTATAGGGATACCAAGCCCGTAAGCTACCCTGTTGGCATCTACGGAGCATATACTTACCATGACATCTGGGTTGTATTCATCTAGAAGTTTTGTCATTTGATACATTCTTTCTATACTAGCGTGAAGCTTACCGTTTAAAGTACCACCTCCAAACCCACCCACAACTTTGTAAGGTATATTTAGCATATCAAGAAGCTCCACTATTTCCTCATAGCCTTCGGATTTTCTAGTGGTAATAAAAACATCCTCTCCGTGGCTTTTTAAATGTCTTACAATAGGACTAAAGAATAAAGCTGCCTTAGGAGTTACTATATCAAACCATATCATTCAACATATTATAACATTATGTTTTATCTTCTAAAAAGAATATTTAAGAGTATCGTTAGTATAATGCTCAAAATTATAGAACTCACCAAAGGAAAGTAAAATACAAAGTTTCCATTTTTATAAACGATATCTCCTGGCAATCTTCCTATTGGTATGTTTAATTTTCCAAAAAGCGTTATTAAAAGCCCAAAACCAACGAGTATAAGACCAAAGATGATAAGAAGTTTTCCAAACTCGTTCATAGCTTTAACTCTACAGGGTAATTGTCGGTAAAACAAGCATCACAAAAAGAGTCTGGTTCTTGTACAGACCTCATCAGCCCTTCTAACGACAGATATTTTAAAGAATCTGCCCCTATAAACCTTCTTATATCTTCCACGGACATATGGCTTGCCATAAGCTCTTCTTTTGTAGGTGTATCTATGCCATAATAACAAGGTCCTATGACTGGTGGAGAAGCTATTCTCATATGTACTTCTTTGGCTCCAGCCTCTTTTAAAAGATTCACTATGCGCTTTGATGTGGTACCCCTTACAATGGAATCATCTATTACCACCACGCTTTTGTCCTTTACGATACCTTTGTTTGGGTTTAGCTTCATCAAAACGCTTAGGTTTCTAATATCTTGAGTAGGAGCTATAAATGTCCTGCCTATATAGTGATTCCTAACAAGTCCCATTTCGTACGGAATATTTTTGTATTGACTATACCCTATGGCTGCTGGCATACCGGAATCTGGTACTGGAATAACTATATCTGGAATTATATCGTCTTCTTTGGCAAGCTCCATGCCCATTTTCTTTCTAACGTTGTAAGAGTATTCAGAAAATATAAGACTATCAGGCCTCGCAAAATACACATGCTCAAAGATACACTTTTTTGGTTTTTGGCTTTTAGCAAAAAAGTAAGTTCTTATACCGTTTTCATCCACTATGGTGATTTCTCCTGGTTTTATCTCACGCCAATAATCTGCCTCTATTATGTCAAAAGCGCAAGTCTCAGAGGCAAACACAATAGCATCCTGACGCCTTCCCATTAAAAGCGGCCTAAAACCAAGAGGATCTCTGGCAGCTATAAGCTTCCCGTTTATTATCATAAGTATGCTGTAAGCTCCCTCCACAAGCTTTAAAACACTAACAAGATATGGTATAAGCTCTTCGTCCAATATATGAGATTCTACAGATAAATCTTTTTCTACTATATCTAAAAGCCCTAAAAACACCTCTGTATCTGAGGAGCATTTTAGTTCAACGTTGTTTGCACCAAGAAGTCTTCTTAGAAGGTTGTAGTTTGTGAGATTTCCGTTGTGGACCACCGCCACTTTCCCAAATCTTTTAGATTCTCTGACTATAGGTTGAATGTTTTGGATAGAATCATCACCCGCAGTAGAATATCTAACGTGAGATATAGCCACCTTACCTTTTAAATTTTTTAGCTCTTCCTTAGAAATAGCCTCCAGCACAAGGCCTTTGTTTGCAACCCTTTTGATATCATGGTTAGAGTAAGAGCATATACCAGCGCTCTCTTGTCCTCTATGCTGCAAAGCATATATACCAAAGTAAGCAAAGGTAGCTGCCTTTGAAAAGGCTACTTGTTCTTCCTCTTCATTCAAATAAACGCCAAAAACACCGCACATCAATTATAATATAAATGATTTTTGTTAAAAAGTTATGGCAAATTTTATAACTACCATTAGAATATTTTGTGGCATTTTAGCCTTTTGCTTTATAATATCTTCTCACTATTTCATAGCTTTCATAGTATTTAGCATAGGAGCCATATCAGATTGGTTTGACGGCTCTATTGCAAGAAACAACAAATCTATCACAGAGTTTGGAAAGGTATACGACCCTTTCGCAGACAAAATTCTCGTTTTAACGGCAGTTATGGGGCTTTTATACAAACACATGCTAAACCCTTATGCAGCTACGTTCTTAATGATTAGAGAACTAACGGTTTCTTTTTTAAGAAGCGTAGCAAAAAACAAAGACAAAGGGGCTATCTTAAGCGGGAAAATAAAAGCGTTTTTTGAGATGTTTAGTATCATTGTAATACTTCTTGGTTTTATCCAAATTGGTAATATACTTTTCGATATAGGTCTTTTCTTCGCCTACGTCTCTTTGTATGGCTATTTAAAAAGGTGGTTTTATGAGTGATATAATAGAGGTTTTCGGCAAAAAACATACCGCCCATGGATTAAACTTTTACATTACACACTTTGATTTGTTGGCAAAGTGTCTTGACAGAGAACATTACGCTTTTTTGGTGGGTGGCTATGTAAGAGATAGAATAATAGGAAAACCAATAGACAAAAGCGTGGATGTAGACCTTATAACCACTCAAGAGCCTATAACTGTTGCAAACCGCTTTAAAGAGCTTCTTTTCCAAACATACGGTATAAAAGCTGACGTATTTGAGTTTGAAAAAAAAGAACCTTGGATAAAAAGAAACAAGATAGCCACATTAATATTTAACGAAGGAAGTTTTAAATATAGATTTGATATAGCAATATTAGAAAGCGGTGGTTTAAAAAGCTTTTTTGGTATAAGACCATCCGCCGATGAATGGGAAAAAATATTAGAAAAAGATTTAAAGGATAGAGATTTTACCTGCAACGCTATAGCGGTAAATTTAGATGATGTATTATCTGTGGGCGCCCAGCAAACAATACTCTTTGACCCAACAGGCGGTATAAAAGACTTAGAAAATGGGATTATAAGACCCATATCTTACGAAAATCTCAAAAAAGACCCAATAAGGCTTTTAAGAGGAGTTAGGATAGCAAACGAACTAGATTTTGACTTGGAAAAGGGTTTTACAGATTTTTTGAAAGAAAACCACAAACTTATAAAAAATAGCGCTAAAGAAAGAATAAGCGTAGAATTTTTTAAGCTTTTAAGACTAAAAAACTCTTACAAGGGAATGGAAACGCTTTTTGAAACAAACGCTATTTACAGCATAATACCCTACTTAGAAGATATAAAAAAAGTATCAAACCAAGGACATCACCACATATACCCCCTCGATAAGCATACGTTGAAAGTTTATGAGTATGCAGATAAGATTTTAGAAAACGATAATTTAGACATACCCTTTGACAAAGAACTCTTAGCTTTTATTAAAAGCCAAATACCAGAATACAGCTTTTTAGGAGAGTTTGGCACAAAAGAAGCTATCAAGCTAAGCGCTTTACTACACGATATAGGAAAACCCCATACTATGAAGATAGATGAAAAGGGCAACATTACCTTTTACGAGCACGACAAAGTAGGTGAAGAACTTGTATCTAAAATATCCAATGAGCTTAGCTTTGGAGAAGAGCTTTCAAGATTTTTACAAAAGATGGTAAGAATGCATCTAAGAATATTTTATCTTAGGGAATCTTTGGAAAATCTAACCCCTAGGGCTTATGGAAAGCTCTTAAGAGAAGCTGAAGAAGATATATACCCACTTATGATACTTACTATAGCAGATGCTATGGGCTCTAAAGACGATGAACCTACAATGAAAGCCTTAGAGAAAACCGTTAAAAACATAATAGAATTCAAACTAAACAACGTGCCAAAACACATAGAACCGCTTCTTAGCGGTAAAGAGATAATGGATATATTAAATATACCAGAAGGAAAAACCGTTGGGCTTTTAAAGAACAAGCTTTTAGACCTACAATACGAAGGGCTTATAAAAACAAAGGAAGAGGCGATAGAGTGGCTTAAAAAAGAAGGTGAAAATATAAACCCATGAAGCTTTGGGACTTATACGAAGGAAAAGATTACAAGATAAATCCTACATTAGATAGGATATTAAAAGCAAGGGACTATGTAAAAAACCCAGAAAAGCAATACAAGTCTATAATAGTAGGTGGGACAAACGGCAAAGGATCTACCTGCGCTTTTTTAAACTATCTTTTGGTAGAACATGGACTTAAAACTGGGTGGTTTGTATCGCCTCATCTTGTAAGAGAAAACGAAAGGCTAAGGGTAAACAATATCCTTATAAGCGATGAAGAGTTAGAGTATTATGTTAAAGATTTAAAACCCGTATTTGAGAAATTTGAGCTAACGTACTTTGAAGCCATAACCCTAATGGGGCTTTTGTATTTTAAAGATAAAAACGTAGATATATATATGGGAAGTGGGAATGGGTGGAAGATGGGACGGGACCAGAGCATCTTCGCCTTTTCTCGGGGTTTTAACAAACATAGGAAAAGATCATATGAAATGGCTTGGAAACACCGTGGATAAAATAGCAGCAGAAAAACTTGAAATAGCAAATGGCACAAAAACATTTCTGATAGGAAACAACAGATACCCACTTTATCCAATGGCAATAGAAAAAGCAAAAGAGCAAAACACAAAACTTTTTGTAGCTGGTGAGGATTTTGAGTATAAAGGTTATATAGAAAAGCATAGTACTTATATAGAAGAGTTTAGTTTTTTGGATTTTCATATGAAAAACCTAAAATTAGGGCTTTGGGGAAAACATCAAATAGACAACGGAGCTTTGGCCTTGGCATCATTTCTTACTATACCAACGATAGAACCTCTTTTCAAACCAAAAGAAGAGTTTATAAAAAAAGCCTTAGAAAAAACTTACTGGGAAGGGCGTATGGAGATTTTAAGAGAAAAACCTCTTATAATGGTGGATGGGGCTCACAACGTGAGCGCTTTGGTAAAGATAATAAAAGATGTAAAAGAGCATCTTAACAATATAAGGCTTGTAATGGGAAGCCTAAAAGACAAAGAATGGCAAAAAGAGTTAGATATACTAAGAGCTTACTTTGACGAAATTACATTTGTACCTATACATTACAAAAGAGCGGAAGATATAAACACTATGATAAATTATGCTAAAAGCATAGGTTTTAAAACATATACCTTAGAAGATGCAAAAGATATCCTATCTTTAAAAGAAGATGTGTTTGTGTTTGGGTCTTTGTATCTTTTGGGTGAACTAAAAAAAGCTATGGAAAAATCATAATTATTAAATATTTAATTTTCTATCTCATTTATTACACTCTTTTAACCTTGAAAACGCATTTTTTAAATCTTCTATAGTTTTTATCTTAAAATCCATAAACTGGTATAATAGTATAGCATGGCTCAGCGTATAGAAGTATTTTGCAAATGCGGTATGATTTGGAGGTAAAAAGTGTATTTTCAGGATATAATACTAAATCTTCAAGATTTTTGGTCTAAAAACGGATGCGCTATAATGCAAGGCTACGATATAGAAGTGGGAGCCGGGACCATGAACCCAGCTACTTTTTTGAGGGTGCTCGGCAAAAAGCCTTTCAACGGAGCTTACGTAGAACCCTCAAGAAGACCAAAAGATGGAAGGTACGGAGAAAACCCAAACAGACTACAACATTATTTTCAATTTCAGGTGATATTAAAACCAGCTAAAGAAAACTCCCAAGAACTTTACCTTAAAAGCTTAGAAACCTTAGGCATAGACCAAAACCTTCACGATATAAGGTTTGTAGAAGATGACTGGGAGAGCCCTACGCTTGGCGCTTGGGGTCTTGGATGGGAAGTATGGTTGGACGGCATGGAAATAACCCAGTTTACTTATTTCCAGCAAGCAGGAGATATAGATTTGGACCTAATAGCTTGCGAAATAACCTACGGGCTTGAACGTATAGCGATGTATCTTCAAAATGTCGACAACGTGTTTGATTTAAAGTGGAACAAAGACCTCACCTACAGGGATATATATTTTGAGTTTGAAAAAGAGTGGTCTATATACAACTTTGAAAAATCAAACCAAGATAGACTTTTTAAGCTTTTTGAAATATACGAAGAAGAAGCGAAATCTCTCATAGAACAAAAGCTTGTATACCCAGCTTACGATTACGTGCTAAAGTGCTCTCACACTTTTAACCTTCTAGATGCAAGGGGCGCGATATCTGTCCAAGAAAGAACCAACTATATAAAACGCATAAAACATATGGCATCTCAAGTAGCTTCTTTATACGTAGAAAAGGAGAACAGCCTATGAACGATATACTCTTAGAACTTCAAACGGAAGAGCTTCCCTCTTCATTTTTGCTAAAAGCCAACGAAACCCTTAAAGATACAGCAAAAACCTTTTTAAAAGAAAAAAACATAGAATCAAGCGAAGATATAAAAATATTCACAACCCCAAGAAGAATAGGTATTTTGATAGAAAGCTTACCAGATTCAAACAAAAAAGAGGAAATCCTTATAATAGGACCTCCTTATGAGGCTTGCTACAAAGACGGTCATCCTACGAAAGCTTTAGAGGCTTTTCTTAAGAAAAACGACGCTTCTTTAGAAGAGGCCTTTAAATACGAAAAGCAAGGCGGTGTATATATAGCCATAAAAAAACAAGTGGGCGGTATATCTATAGAAGAGCTTTTCAAAGAGTTTCCAGATTTTGTGATAAAATCTTTGACCTATAAGAAGATGATGAGATGGGACAACTCTTCTATGAGGTTTCCAAGACCCATCAGGGGTATAGCACTTATTTTAAACGATAAGCCTATATACCCTTATAAAAACACATCAAGAGGCCATAGGTTTTTATCAAACGAATTTGTGATAGAAAACGCTAAGTCTTACGAGGAGCTTTTAAAAAAGCATTTTGTAATACCTACCTTCAAAGAGCGAAGAGATATAATATTAAATTTGGTTTTATCAAAAGCCAAAGAACTAAATATAACCCCAGATTACGAAGAAGAGCTTATAGATGAAATCACAAACTTGGTGGAATACCCTTACCTTGTGGTAGGAGAATTTGAAAAAGAATTTTTGAGTTTGCCAGATATAGTTATTAAAACAGTGCTGGCTCATCATCAAAAGTTTATTACCACAAAAAAAGAAAGCATCACAAACATTTTTTTTGGTATATCAAACATAGAAGATAAAAAAGGCTACATAAAAGATGGTTATCAAAAGGTGGTAAGAGCAAGGCTAAGAGACGCCGTATTTTTCTACAACGAAGATCTAAAAAGACCTTTCGAATTTTTTGTAGAAGAGCTAAAGGGTATCATGTTTCATCACAAACTTGGAACGATGTTTGATAAAACTAAAAGACATGTAGCTTTGGGAGAATATTTGTCTTTGGCTTTTAATACAAAAAAAGATATCTTGATAAAAGCCTGCAAACTTTCTTTGTTTGATATAGCCACAAACATGGTAAAGGAGTTTGACGAACTTCAAGGCTATATGGGTATGATATATGCAAAAGCCAAAAACGAAGACGAAGAGCTATCAAAAGCCCTTTTAGAACAGTATATGCCAGACAAGATAGAAGGTGTTCAATCTACAAAAACTGGAGCTTTGCTTGGTATCATAGTAAAATCAGACAACATAGTATCTTTGATAGGGGCTGGCGAGATTCCAAAAGGTACATCGGACGCGTACGGTATCAAAAGAAACATATACGGTATAATAAAAACCGTTTTAGAGCACGATTTTAATATAGATTTAGAAAGGCTTTTTTACAAAGTTTTTGAGCTTTTAGAAAACAAACAAAAGCTTCTTAGCTACGAAGAAATTTTATCTCATATCAAAAACCTTTTCAAAACAAGACTAAACACGTACTTCGAAGAGTATCCTTACGACATAGTAAGGGCTGTTTTGGAAGTAGAAGACCCTCTTATGGTAAAAACTATAAAAAGCAAAGTAGAACTCTTATCATCCAATAGGGATATAGTAGAAAATATAGCAAGGGTGTATAAAAGAATAAGAAAAATACTGCCAAAAGACTTTATACCAAAGGATATAAAAGAGGAATTTTTTGAAAGCGATTTGGAAAAAGAGCTTTACAAGATTTCAGAAGATATAAAAGATAAAGAGTTTTCCAAAGAACTGTTAGAATATATAGACCACAAGAAGAAGATAGTGGATGAATTTTTTGATAAAATACTTGTTATGGCTGAAAATATGGATGTAAGAAACAACAGACTCAGCTTGCTTTACAATATCTATAAAAGCTTAAAACAGATAGCAGATTTTGAACACGTTGTTATAAAGGAGGCATAAAATGAGCATCGGTAAAAAAATAAGGCTTGAACGTATCATCAACAGAGAAACCCAAAAAACAATAATAGTACCAATGGACCACGGCGTAAGCTCAGGGCCCATAGAAGGTCTTGTGGATATGAAAAAAACCATAGACGCAGTATCAGAGGGTGGTGCAAATGCTGTCCTAATGCACAAAGGCCTTGTAAAAGCAGGACACAGGGGCTCTGGTAAAGATATAGGCCTCATAATACATCTTTCTGCTTCCACAGACCACTCGCCCACAAAAAACGACAAGGTGTTGGTATGCACAGTAGAAGAAGCTATAAGGCTTGGAGCGGATGCAGTTTCTATACACGTCAATATCGGAGCTCCGATGGAAAGAGAAATGTTAAGAGATTTCGGATACGTATCAAGAGTTTGTGACGAGTGGGGGATGCCGCTTTTAGCTATGGTATACGCAAGAGGACATGAGATAAAACCCCAAGACCAGTACGACAAAACCTTTGTAGCACACTGTGCAAGAATAGGAGAAGAACTTGGAGCAGATTTGGTAAAAGTGCCCTACACAGGAGATGTAGAGTCATTTAAAGAGGTAGTAAGAGGTACTCACATACCCGTGGTAATAGCAGGTGGGCCCAAGATGAAAACCGAAAAAGACGTTCTTGAAATGGTAGAAGGTGCTATAAAGGCTGGGGCAGCTGGGCTTTCTATTGGAAGAAACATATTCCAAGCCAAAGATCCCAAAAAGATAACAAGAGCTATGTATATGATAGTGCACGAAGGTAAAACTGCAGAAGAAGCATCAAAATTTTTACACTCATAAATAGGAGATAAAAAATGATATTAAAAGGCAAAAAAGCTCTTATAATGGGTTTAGCAAACGACAAAAGTATAGCTTACGGTATAGCTAAAAGCTTCAAAAGAGAAGGAGCAGAAATAGCAATAAGCTACGCCGGTGAATCTGTGAAAAAAAGGGTTATGCCTATAGCAGAGGAGCTTGGTACAGAGCTTGTTTTTGAATGCGATGTATCGAAAGACCAAGATATAGAAAACCTATCCAACAACATAAAAGAAGCTTGGGGTAATATAGATATAGTAGTGCACTCTATAGCTTACGCTCCAAAAGATGAGTTTAAAAACGGTGTTATAGACACCACAAGGGCTGGTTTTGGCATAGCCATGGATATATCGGTTTATTCTTTCATAGCGGTTGTAAGAGCCTTTTCAAATATTATGAACGAAGAAGGAGCATTTTTGACGCTTTCTTACTACGGAGCTCAAAAGGTGGTGCCTCATTACAACGTCATGGGTATAGCAAAAGCAGCTTTAGAAAGCGCTACAAGGTATCTGGCTTTTGATATAGCAAAGAAAAATCAAAGGGTAAACTGTATATCCGCAGGTCCTATTAAAACGTTGTCTGCATATAGCATCACTGGATTTCACCTTCTGATGGAACACACCGTTAAAGTAAGCCCATTGGGAAGGCATGTAACCATAGAAGAAGTAGGAGATACGGCAGCGTTTTTGTGTAGCGAGTGGGCAAGGGGTATAACAGGGCAAACCATATATGTAGATAGTGGTTACAGCATAATGGGTGTTTCCGACAAAGAAGAAGAGTGAGAGGTTTTCGTTGATAGAGCATTTTAGTTCAAAAAACTTTGAAAAGGAACTAATAGGGTATTGTATAGGTTGTAATTGCGGTTGTAAGTTTATAGCTTTTGTTAAAGATAACAAAATAGTTGATGTAACAGGACACCCTTCCGATAGACTTGGAATGGGTAGTTTTTGCACAAAAGGAATAGCTCTTGTCCAAGAACTTCCTTTTTCAGAGTTTAGACTAAAAGAATCAAACAAACCCAATATAGATTTAAACAAAGACATAGGCATATATGTGGATAGATTTTGCACAGAAGAAGAGCTTCAAAGGGCTTTTTCTTTTACAGAAAACGTATATTCTAATATGCTTTACGTTGAAAAGCCTAAAACCATAGAAATAGAAAATATACCAGATAAAAAAGTAATCCTAAACATATCAGAACCTTCATACTACGATGTGATGCTATCAAGGTGGATTATAGATGCCAAACAAAAGGGAGCAAAACTCTTCAGCGCTGGTGCGATGTTTACAAATATAACGTTTAAAGCAAACTACAAAAAACTGATACCGCCTTCTGAATTTTTGAGCTTTTTAGAAAACATAAAAAACGCTTTTGAGATAGGGCATAGCGAAGATGAATTTATAAACAAGTTTGCACTATTTTCAACAAAATTAAGCGATGCCCTAATTGTAATAGAAGATAGCTATATTAAGATAGATAGAGATTTCGTTTTAGAGTTTTTAAAATATATGAAAGAAAAATACAACATAGACTATGTAATCACCGGCAACATAACCCATTGGCCTGTCAAGAATATAAAAGAACATTTAAAAGATATCGAAAATCATGAAATCGTTGTAAACGTAGGGGATATGTTTAGGTATATACCAGACGACAAGTTAGAAATATTTTCTAAAAAAGATATACTTAGCCTTTCTCAGATGGCAAATATGAGCGTAAACTTATCAAAATACTATCTTCCAAGAAAGTTTTTTATAGAGATGGATTTTACCAAGAAAACGGCGTTTTTAGATGTAGGCGCTCAAGCTATCTTTGAAAATGAAAACTCTTACACGCTTCTTGATATAATACCAAATGTAGGTAAGAATATATCTTATACTAAAAGCCCAAAACAAGAAACCACAACGTTGCAGGGTCCCACTCTTTTTGTAGGACACAGCGTAGTAGATGATATGGGACATTATTCAAGGTGGCTTCACGAGATAGAACCAAACCAATACATATACATAAATAAATCTTTGGCAGAGATTATAAATATAACCGATGGAGAGCTTTTAGAAATCACCACCGAATACGGAAAAGCCGTTTTAAAGGTAAAAATATCCGCCAACATACCAGACAACACATTTTTTATCTCAGATGGTTTTGACGAATATCAACCCTTTTACGAAGGGGTAAGGCCTGGAGTTTTGGCTATTGACAAAAGTTTTATCCCAGTGATAAGATATAAGAAGCTATAAAGTTAGGAGGTTTCAAATGAATAAAAGCTTAGAAGGCAAACTGGTGGTTTTCCTAGACGAAGTTGGTATCGAGGATATACCTTACGTGGGTGGAAAAAACGCATCCTTGGGGGAGATGATAAGACATCTAAAACCAAAAGGAGTAAACGTACCTTACGGTTTTGTAGTAACCGCTGAAGCTTACAGATACTTTATAAAGCACAACAACCTTGAAGAGAAGATAAAGGATACGTTAAAAGACTTAGATCCTTCAAACTTAGATCAACTTGCCAAAAAAGGACACGCTGTAAGAGAGATGATAAGGGCCGGGGAATTTCCACAAGACCTAGAAGATGAGATAACAAAAGCTTATGAAAAATTATCCCAAATGTATAACACACATGCAGTAGACGTGGCGGTGAGATCTTCTGCCACTGCGGAGGATTTGCCAGATGCTTCATTTGCAGGCCAGCAAGAAACTTACCTAAACGTAGTAGGAGCTCAAAATGTCTTGGTAGCCGTTAAAAATGGCTTCGCATCGCTTTTCACAGACAGAGCCATATCTTATAGACACTCTCACAACTTTGACCACTTTAAAATAGCCATATCTATGGGCGTGCAAAAAATGGTGCGTTCAGATTTGGGTGCATCTGGAGTCATGTTTACCATAGATACAGAAAGCGGCTTTAAAGATGTGGTAGTCATAAACGCTATATATGGTCTTGGAGAGATGATAGTCCAAGGTATGGTAACTCCAGATGAGTATATGGTCTTTAAACCAACTCTCAAAAAAGGCTTTTCCGCTATTATAGAGAAAAAACTCGGCAAAAAAGATAGGAAAATGATATACGGGATGGGGTCTGACAGGGTAAAGATAATAAACGTACCTCAAAATGAGCAAAAGCTATACGCTTTAAACGATGATGAAATACTTACATTGGCCAAATGGGGCATAGAAATAGAAGAGCACTACCAAAAACCGATGGATATAGAATGGGCGAAAGACGGCAACGACGGACAGCTTTACATAGTCCAAGCAAGACCAGAAACAGTCCAATCAAGACGCCAACAAAACAAACTATTAGTGTATGAAATAAAAGACCCTCTTGAAGAAAGAATAAATCATAGGATATTAAGCGGTATAGCAGTAGGTGATAAAATAGCCGTAGGCACAGCAAAAGTAATTCACAGCATAAAAGAAGCTTCAGATTTTAAAGAAGGAGACATACTGGTTACAGACATCACAGACCCAGACTGGGAACCAATAATGAAAAAAGCCGGAGGTATTATTACCAACAGGGGTGGTAGGACTGCTCATGCAGCTATAGTAGCAAGGGAGTTTGGAGTACCAGCGGCTGTAGGCACTCAAAAAGCCACGGAAGTATTGAAAACCGGTATGAGGGTTACGCTTTCTTGTGCTGAAGGAGAGACCGCTTACGTATACGACAAAGAGTTGGAGTTTGATGTAAAAGAGATAGATTTATCAAATATCAAAAAGCCAAAAACCAAAATAATGATAAATGTAGCAGATCCAAGTTCTGTGTTTAGATACGCCGCTATTCCAAATGACGGGGTTGGTCTTGCTAGAGAGGAGTTTATCATAGCAAACTACATAAAGATACATCCTTTAGCCCTTATAAACTTGGACTTTGTAAAAGAAAAAGACCCAGAGCTTTACAAAGAAATAGAAAATATAACCTTTGGTTACGACAACAAAGAAGAATACTATGTGAAGAAGCTTTCTTACGGTATAGCAAAGATTGCCGCAGCTTTTTATCCAAATCCTGTAATAGTTAGGTTTTCTGATTTTAAAAGCAACGAATACGCAGGTCTTTTAGGCGGTAAATACTTTGAGCCAAAAGAAGAAAACCCGATGATAGGTTGGAGAGGCGCTTCTAGGTATTATTCAGATAAGTTTAAAGTGGCTTTTGGTCTTGAGTGTAAAGCTATATTAAGAGTTAGAAATAAAATGGGTCTTGACAACGTAAAGGTGATGGTACCATTTTGTAGAACACCTCAAGAAGGCGCAAAAGTGTTGGAAACCATGAAAGAGTTTGGGCTTGTAAGGGGAGAAAACGGTCTTGAAGTTTATGTAATGGCAGAGATACCGAGCAACGTGATATTGGCAGACCAATACGCAGAAATATTTGATGGATTTTCCATAGGTAGCAACGACCTAACACAGCTTACCCTTGGCATAGATAGAGATTCTGATTTGGTAGCCCATCTTTACGATGAAAGAAACGAAGCAGTAAAAATCATGGTGGCAAATCTAATAGATGTAGCCAAAAAAACAAACAGAAAAGTAGGTATATGTGGCCAAGCCCCAAGCGATTTCCCTGATTTTGCTCAATTTTTAGTAGAAAAAGGCATAGACAGCATATCCCTAAATCCAGACTCAGTTTTTAAAACTATGCTTGCTGTCGTAGAAATGGAGGAAAAATTGCATAAATAATATATGTGAGGTATTTATGGAAAAAGTTGTTCCTCTTGCCAAAAAGCTTTTAGAGGAAAAAGGAAGCATACTCTTGGTTTGCCATGAAAACCCAGACGGTGATACCCTAGGTAGTGCTTTGGCTTTATATATTTTTTTAAAAAAATTAAATAAAGATGTTTACGTTTTTTGTAAAGACAACGTTCCTAAGTTTGCCCAATTTTTACCAAGAGTAGACGAAGTCCTTCATCCAAAAGATTTGGAGGGAAAGTTCTTTGATTTGGCAATTATAGTAGATGCTTCTGGTTTCAAAAGAGCCAACTTTGAAATTTCATCAAACTGCAAAGCACGTATTGACCATCATGTGGGTGGGGATTTTTACGGACTTTACGATTTTGTAGATTATTCTTACGCTTCCACCACGCTTTTGGTTTATGAGCTTTTAAAATATATAAACAAAGATCTTATAGACAAAGACATTGCCCTTTGCCTTTACACTGGCCTTTGCACAGACACAGGATTCTTTAGATACTCAAACACTACAAAAGAAGTGTTTGACGCAGCATCATCGCTATGTTCTTACGGTGTAGAGCCAAACTACGTTTGGAAAAACTTTGGAGAAAGAGAAAGCCTATCCAAGCTAAAGCTTATAAGCAAAGCCCTAGAAAACCTTGAGATATTCCACAGCGGAAAAACCGCTGGTATTGTTATAACCCAGAGTATGATAGAAGAAACTGGAGCTCTTTACGAAGATACAGAAGGGCTTGTAAACTATCCAAGAAGGCTAGAAGGTGTTTATGTGGCTTTTGCTATGATAGAAACTAAAAAAGAAGACGGCACAACGTTTTGGAGAGTATCTTTAAGAAGCAAAGAAGAGTTTGTGGATGTGTCTAAAATAGCACAGCGCCTTGGTGGTGGTGGCCATAAATACGCTTCTGGTTGTAAATTGTACGACGATATGCATACATCTTTGTACAAGCTTTTAGACAGCATAGCTTTAGAATTAAACGCTTTCAACAAAGATAAAGAGCTTTCTTTGGAAGAGGTAAAAGTTTAAATATATTTTTTAAAAGCCCCAAAAGGTGTAACCTTGGGTAACATTTACTATCTTATACAATCAGTCGTTTTTCAACAAGCTCTTAAGAGGTATAATTAATTGCATGATTTACACTTTAGAAGAAGCAATAGAAAAAATAAAAGAGCACAAGTCCCAAAACAAGAAGATAGTTTTTACAAACGGATGCTTTGATATAATCCACGCTGGGCATGTGAAATATTTAAACATTGCTAAAAGCTACGGAGACATTCTTGTGGTAGGGCTTAATTCAGATAATTCTATAAAAAGAATAAAAGGCGAGAAAAGGCCAATAATACCTCAAGAACAAAGAGCTTATGTGCTCAGCCAATTAAAACCTGTTGATATGGTTGTTATCTTTGATGAGGATACGCCTTACAACCTTATAAAAGCTATAAAACCAGACATCCTTATAAAAGGAGCGGATTGGAAAATAGAAAACATAGTAGGAGCGGATATAGTATTATCACATGGGGGCAGTGTAAACACTATAAAATTTGACTACGATACTTCCACTTCAAAGATTATACAAAAGATAATAGAGCTTTACTGTGAAAAGCAATAAACAGGTGTTGGTATATACGCGATATGATACAATAGCTCTATGGAAAAAAGATGGTTTAGAAACGGATTTTTCATAGATAGAGATAAAGATATAAAGTTTTTCATGGATAGGTTTCAAACAAGACCAGAACGCATACTCTGGATATACGGACCGAAATCTGCTGGGAAGACTACACTTATTGAGTATATTATAGAGAATGAGCTTTTTGAAGATTTTGAGCGTTTAAAACCAAAAGACAGTTTTTGGGTAAAGTATATAAACTTTAGAAGGTATGCTGTTATAAATTATGACTCTTTTTTAAAGACTTTCATAAAACCAGAGAGCACTGATATATCGTTTGAAAGCAAGATAAATTTAGGTATTTTTCAACTAAAAGCCAACATACTTAAGAAAATAGAAGAAAAAGAAGTAGACCTTTTCAACGCACTTATTGATCAAATAGATAAAATAGCCAAAACCAAAAAACCCATCATCATAATAGACGAGATTCAAACTTTGCAAGACATATACATAAACGGTGAAAAAGAGCTTATAAAAGAGTTTCTAAATTTCTTAGTATCTTTGACAAAAGAACTTCACTTAGCACATGTCATTATTTTAAGCTCCAATACGATATTCATAGACCAAATCTACAACGATGCCAAGTTAAAAGTCACCAGCGATTTTTACAAAATAGACCATCTATCCTATGAAGATACCCATGAGTGGTTAAAAGAAGAAGGGTTTAAAGATGATGAGGTAGCTTTTATCTGGGATTATCTTGGTGGATGTATACCATATTTGTATGAGATTATAACCAAAAAAGATAAAATAGAGAATTTAAAAGCTTATCTTGATGAAAAGGCGTTTTTGGCTTATACAGAGATAGCAGATTTTATAATAAGAAAAAATACAAAAGAAGAAGATGAGATATTTAGAATGATAGCAAAAGAGATATTAAAAAATGGATATTTTATATTAGACCCAAATATGGAAAAAAGAAAAGAGATTATGGATGTGATAGACAAATGGGCTCAAAAAGAAATATTTTTTTATGATCCCAAATCTTTAAAAGTAAACGGCAACAACAGAACCTACGAAAAAGGGATGGAGATACTGCTGTCAAAGTAGACCGCAATTTACAAGTTCACAAAAGCTATGAAAAGTGATATAATTATATAAATTAGGGTTGCTAGCTCAGTCGGTAGAGCAACGGACTCTTAATCCGTAGGTCGGGGGTTCGATCCCCCCGCAACCCATATATATGATAATATTCATATTAAAAGCTCGGGGAGAAATATTCATTTTAAGAAACTTTTTCATAACAAAAGCTAACTATATTCTTATCTTCTTTTGAAAACTCTATACCTACTATATAAATTTCTTTGCCTTCTGATAGGTATTTCTCATAATACTTTTTCTCTTTTATTTGTTTTAACGGATTATCTGATGGTTTATCTACTACTTTAAACTCTAGTATGTAGATTTTGTCCTCAACAAAAGCGCTTAGGTCTATGCGACCTTTGTTTGTGGTATCTTCTGCGATGGTTTTTATACCTGCTCCGTTGAAAAGCGCATAAACAACAGATGCATAAAACCCTTCGTATGAGTCTATATCGTTTTTCCTGTACCAATCATAGGGTATGCTTGCAAATAGGCTTTTAAGAGAATCTCTTAGCGCTTCCAAATTTCCCTCTTGAAGGTAAGCATAGAGGTTTAGCTCGGTGCTTTGGGCTTCTACTGCAATTTCATCTGGTAGTACGTAGGTTAAAAATGAATCGTTAAAAGACATTCTTACTTCAAGGTTTGGATATGTGAGAGCAAATACTGTCCTTGCTCCTCTTTTTTGAGAGCCTTTTATAGTAAGATAGCCAGTTTGAAAAAGAAGATTCTCTGGGAATATCTTTTCTAAATCTATGCTTGATAGCATCTCTTCTCCTACTTCTAAGTTTTCTAAATTTGGTATGTAGAATTTTCTATTTTTTAAAAGCCTCATCAAAAAGCTAGGAGTTCCAGTTTCAAACCAATAAGGTTTAAAGCTTTTCTCAGCAAAAAGCAGCAATATATCAAAAGGGTTGTATACAGGCTCCCCCAACCAATTGTAACCGTTGTACCAATTTTTTACTTCATCTTTGTCAAATTCTACAAGTTGGTCCTCAAACACGGTTTCAAGCTCTTTTTGAGTGTATCCACATATTGTAGAAAATTCTTTACTAAGCGTAATATCTCTTAACTGGTTAAGTCCGCTAAATATAGATACCTTTGAAAACCTCGATACACCAGTTAAGAATACAAGTTTAAGATATGGGTCTAAATCTTTTAACGGAGAGTAAAAATCTTTTAGTATCTCTCTATTTTCATAAGCGTTGTCTAAGTTGTCTATAGCATCTAATATGGGTTTGTCGTATTCATCTACCAATACTACCACTGGAGAGTTGTATTTGTCCGCTAAAACTCTAATGGCTTCTTCAAGTTTGCCTTTGCGAGTAGGATATGATAAGCTTATACTGTAATCTTTTTGAAGAGAAAGAAACATCTCTTCAATACTTAGCTTTAAATCTTCTTGGGTTTTGTAGTTGCCTTTTCCAAAGCTTATATGTATTACAGGATGCTTTTTATCCCAATCCCAGTTATCGTATAGATAAAGTCCTTTAAACAATTCCCTTTTTCCAAGAAAAGCTTGGCGGAGCGTATCTAAAAATAGAGATTTACCAAAACGCCTTGGCCTGGATAGAAAATAGTATTTGCCGTAATCGGATAGTATTTTTACAAACTTTGTCTTGTCTACGTAATAATAATTTTTTTCTGTCCTAATAGAAAGAAAGCTCTGCACACCTATAGGTAGTATTTTTTTCATATAAATATTATACAATTGCGCAAGTTGTGCCTCTGTTAAAATTTTGTTTATGGAAATCTTATAAAGGAGGTAAGAATATATGGTGAGAAGAGAAGGTTTAGAATCGCAACCCATATATAAAATACAAACATATGCTATAATAAACCTATGAGCATAAAAAGGATAGTATCTTTGTTTTTTGGTGTTGGGACATTGATGAGTGTTTATGGTGCAGTGATACCTCTTAAAAGCAATGTTAATATGGAAAGTGGTGCTTATGGGATTACAAATTATTACAAAAAAATATCAAAACCCCTTAGCTTTGTATATGTGGGGGATAGCATATCAAAGACCGGAAAAAAGGAAGAAAAATATAGAGTATACATATCAAAAGGTAAGGGTAAGTTTGGAGACGGCGTTTATAGAGTATGGCTTTCTTTCGTAGATGAAAATTATTTTAAAAATGTAGTGGCAAACATCAAAAAGGCAAACGAAGAAGCTTATAAAACCCTTCACAAAAAACCAAAACTAAGCGCAGAAGAAGCTGCAAACGAAATAGTACCTTTAAGTAGTAAACTTACTCTAACAGAGGTAGATTGCAAAAATAAGAAAATCACGCTCATGCTTGGCGGTGGTCAAATAAAGATGAATATGGTGTACAAAATAAATAAAAAATCTCCTGCTATTAATAAAAAAATATACAACCTAGTATGCCAAAAAGGAAAACTTCCCATTATTTATATTAAACAATAGAATGTATGTATATATGCTTTTACAAGGACGGGGAAAAAGAATATTACGAAGTTGATAAAAACATAAAAAAAGTTGATAAGCCAAGAAAGAAAGGCTTTTTAGAAAAAAGAGTGCTGGTGATATCCTCTAAAGATGCTCACTATCTAAAAGAAACATTCCCTAAAACCACCTATGAAAATCTAAAAAATATCATACAAAACCATATAGAAGATGTATATCCAAACGAAAAAATGGATTTTAATTTTAATATAGCAAAAACCTATGAAAACACGGTAAAAGTAAATATATTTGTTTTTCCTTTCGCTATACTAGAAGATGTAAAAAAAGATTTTGAATTTACCCATGTTATAGCGGAACCTCTTTGTTTCAAAACTAAAGAAAATGATATACTTATATACAAAGAAGATGATGTATACAATATATTAGCCGTATCAGAAGAAGGACTTTACAGCTACCTTCAGATAAAAGATTTTTCAAGAGATTACTTTGAGTTTTTTTTAAAAGGTCTTAGCGATTTCGAGATGAAAAATATAATATCCTATGAGGACTTAAGCTTGGATATGGATATCGTAAGAAAACAGCCAAAGGCTTATCCAGTGTTTTTAGATTATATAAAATCTATAGACTTAAAGCCTTACAAAAGGTATTCGGCTTTTAAGATAAACGAAGATTTGGTCTTTAGAGCAATAATATATTTTTTGATAGGGTACGGAGCAGCTTTGTATGTAAACCATAGATATTATCAAGAAAACATAAAAAAGATACATTATCTTGATGAAAAATTAAAGCCTTTTATAAAGGCTGGTTTAGTTACAAAAGAAACCAATAAAAACCATTACAATAAATCATTTATAAAAGCCTATGAAAATACAGTGATAAAGATAGACCCTATTTTTATACTAGACAATATAACCTCTCATTTTCATAAAGGAGATTATCTAACCCAGATAGATATAAAACCTTTACACCCTACAGTTCCTAAAGCTAATTTCACAATCGTTACTAAAAAACCTTTTGAATTTCTAGAAAACCTTTCAAAAGACAGCTGTATAAAGGATTTTAACTTAGAATCTCCTTTGTCAGAAAATATGCAAAAGGTTTATAATCTAAACATGAAGGTAGAATATTTATGCGTACATTAACAATACCAAACTTGTCAAAATTAAAAGATAGCTATAAAAGTATAGATAGAAAAAAATTAGGTATATATATCATTATTATACTTTCTATACTTAGGTTTGTTATATACCCCATGAAAGAAGAGGTAAAAAAAGACAAAGAAAAATTAAATTCGAAACTTCGAGAATATATGGAAGATATAAAGCTGTACACCTCTAAAAAGATAAAACAGCCAAGCCAAAGTGCTTCAAACAACCAAATATCCATAGAAAACCTTTACGGCGAAAACGCTAAATCAAAAGACATACAGATATCTCTTGCTAAAATAGTAAAAAAATATGCCAAGCAAAACAACATAAACCTTCAAAGCATAGAGATGCCAGAACCATCTAAGACCAAGTATATAGAGCAAATAGATATAAAAGTAAGGCTCTCTACCAACGACCCTTATAAGGTGTTTTCTCTTTTCCAATATTTAGAGGCCATGCCAAAATATACCGTTATAAAAGAAACCCAAATAAATACCTTTGGCGGGAACGTGAACTTCTCCTTTACTGTAAGCACCTATAAGCTGTTGAGAAAGATATGATAAAGATTGGTAAAGAAGATATACTTGCTTTTTTGATAGCGTTTTTTGCAGCTTTTATAATATTTAAAAATACCCCTTCTATAGAGTATCCAGTTTTACATATAAATCCTTATCAAAAGCCAAAAACCCAAAATCAATACGAAGAAAATATATCAACAAGAACACTTTATGCTCCAAAATACCTTTTCGTAACAAACCTCTTTAATTTGCCACCGCCTCCTCCTCCGACATTACCTCCTTTGGCTCAGGCTATATTTGTATCAAACGCTGTAAAACTCTCTGGTATATTCGAAAGAGGAAAGATGAGATTTGCCGTACTAACGCTTCCAAACGGTAGTATGATAAAAGTGCATCAAGGCCAGTTGATACCGGCGGATATGGGAGGTGCTCCTCAGGGTCCTCAAGGTTTTCATCCAGGAGGCATGCCGGGGCTACCAAGTTTGCCACAACTTCTTGGTATGCATCCCTCACCTAGTCCACCAAATTTTCCACAAGCAAACGCCAAGATATCAAAAATACCAAAAGAAAAAGGACCTTTTATAAAGGTAACAGCCGTAGGACCAAACTATGTCAGCTTTTCTTTTGTGCAAAAGATACCAAAACAAAAAGGAGCTTTAACAACTTACAAGTACAAATTTTATAAAAAAACCATTAGGATATTTAATTTTGAGGTGAAAAACTATGAAAGGTAGAAAACTTTTGATAGCGTTTAGTGTATCCACTATGCTTTTTTATTCTTGTGCAATGGCTCCCAAAGGAGCTAACCAGATAACTGTATCAAAACAAAGCAAAAAAACCAACGAAAAAGAAAAACCAAACAATTTGGGTGTTATATCAGAAGAGGGTACACCGGTCAATACAAACCCATTAGAGCCAATCCCTATACCAGATTTTTACAAAAAACCAAAAACCGCCCCAGCCCCTCCTCCTCCACCACCTAAAGAAAATAAAAAACTTGATTTGTCAAAAGTTAAGATAGGCACCAAGGAAAAGGTAGCGATAAACGTGCAAAACATGCCCCTTGGAGACTTTGTCCAATACGCTTTAGGGCAAGTGCTAAAGGTACCTTACTTCATAGACCAAGCCACTCAAAACAACAAAACACCAGTCACCATAAATATGCCTGTAAAACTAAAACCAGAAAATGCTCTTAAACTAGTGTTGGGGCTTTTAGAAAAAAACAACATAGAAGTATCTGAAAAAGGCGGCGCGCTTTATCTTAACACTAAACCTACAAATGTAGCACCACCCCCACCTCAAGAAGTCGTATTTTCAAGAAAAGCTTTAAACACGTTTCAAACCATAACTCAAATAGTGCCTCTTAAGTATTTGGACCCCCAAACTGCAATAAACCTCATACACAACATATACCATTCAAGCCTTGACGTGCAGATATTCCCAAAGGCAAACGCTCTTATGATGACAGGACCTGGTTATTCTATTAAAAGCCTCATAGACTTTTTAGATGCTATAGATATACCTTATATGAAAAACAAAAAACCTGTACTTCTTCACCTAACATACTGGTCTCCAAAAGATTTTATAAGTCAAGTATCAAACATACTGCAGGGTCTAAATATACCAATTGCCAAAACCCCAGATCAACCGGGTGTGCTTTTTGTGCCTATAGATTACCTCAACAGCGTTATGGTGATACCCCCAGACGATAAGACTCTAAAGCTAATCATGTATTGGGATAAGAAGTTGGATACTGCAGAATCAGCTGGTTCTGAAGAAAAAGCTTACATATACAAACCGAAATTTACGAGAGCCACTGAGTTGGTCCAAGCTCTTCAGTCTTTATACAGCATCACATCTACAACTAAAACTAAAAGCACAAAATCCCAAGCTCTTCCGTCAAGTCCTGTAATCTCATCTCAAATGGTCGCAAGCCAACTAAATGGTTTAGCTGGTCCAAGCGCATATGGCAATTATGGAGGCATGAGTCCTTACGGTGGAGTGCCCGGTGGTATGGGAAGCTCAGTAACACCTATGGTGCAGGGAGCAGTCCCCGCGCAAAGCTTTAACTCTGGCCCAGAGGTACTGGCGTTTTCTTCAAAAGATCTGAGAGTGGCGGCTGACGATAGGACAAATACTATCCTCATAGTAGCCACACCTACCAAATATAAGCTTGTAAGGAGTTTATTGCAAGAGTTAGACAAACCACCAAAGCAAGTGCTTATAAAGACCACTATAGCAGAGGTAACCCTCACTGGTTCTCTTCAATACGGTATAGAGTGGTATATACAAAATAGATTTAAAA